>CAZLZJ010000161.1:0-2524 GCA_964563975.1 uncultured Prolixibacteraceae bacterium | reverse complement strand
CTTCTCCTCTAATATAATTACTTAACATACTGAAAAAAAGATGATTATTTAATGTGTATTATTTAATAGAAGTTAAATAATAAAAAATCAGTTGATATTAACTTTCTGATAAGTTGAAATTATTTCAAACATCATGAATAGTTAACTGCTGATCCCCCTGATTATAAATTCGAAAATCCGCTTAATTTTACCTATGTTTTCAAAATAAGCCTTGTTATAATAATAGCGACTTATCCTTCCAGCTTCCTTCCCGGTTTCATTTCCAAGTATCTTCTGTATATGACCCTTTAACGTTTTGTTCGCTTCCAGTATCCTGCCGATATCAAGGCCTGCCAACCATGCCCCCGCTTCCAACTGAAAATCATTTTCGCTGAACTCATCCAGAATTTCAGGAACATTCTCATAAAACCGTTCGTCGTTTAATTCAAAATAATGGATTAAAATATCATGGATATCATCAAGGTCCTTGGTTCGTTCAGGTTTATCGTTAAATGAAATAAGTTTCATGATGATGATTCCTTCCAGTGGTGTGACCTGAACAGTGGTTTCTTCATCAAGTTTTTTAATATCCGGAGCTTTTAATACATCACTAAAACCAACCACAGAAAGTTCTGTTTTCCTGTCTGTGAATTTTACGGTTCCTTTTTCCTCAACTTCCCCAAAAGGAAGTAAATCAACTACTGTATTTGTTGGATCATGGATGAACCGGTATGGTTCAACTACTTTACGAAAACCTTTTCCAATAATACTACTGAGTATCCTGTCGTAAGTGCGGATATCCGGCAGCATGATGGCAAAATCAATATCCATTGTCCCTCTGCCAGGTCTTATCCCCTTTTCAACCAGATGAAAATGCCACGCCTGCGCTCCAATCAGATAAAGTGGAATCCCCATTTCCTTGCATGCAAAATCTATCAGGAGGAATACTTCTTTGAACCAGGGTGTCAATTCTTTAAAACTCATTTGCAAGGCCTTTGTCCCAAATTAGTTGTGCTGTTTCCTGACATCTGCTGTTACCGGTGTTCATAAGGTCGGTGTACACCAGTAACGGGTGGACGGTGTTTTTATAATTCCATTGTTGGATATCCCAAAAAGCGTTGTAAATAATGATATTTCCATTATTGTCCGGAATTAGTTTGAATTCACGTATTAATTCATTCCTGCTTTTTGTGGTATATATCGTAAGTTCACCAGGTCTGAGATAGTTTGTTATAATATCAGCAGCAGGCTCTCCCCCCCACCATGTCGTTTTCTCATTCAGTTTTAATTCTTTCCAGCTTGTAAATCTATTTTCGTCGGCAAATCGGAACTGGCCTGTCTTTAGTGCGGGTTGCAGATCTTCTTTATAAGCATCCATCCATTTTTCCAGTAACTCTTTTTTGTTGTTAAGGATGAATTCGTTTTGTTTAAGCTTCAACAGGAATCCATTTTCTTTTAAGCCGTTGAGAATGTAAGCAATATTTCCGTGAGCTACATTGGTTATTTTAGCTATTTCCCGGTGTGGAAGATTTACCAGGTTTTTATCAAGAAGAAAATGAAACAAAACTCTCAATCCGGTTTTGGTAAATGCCCTGTTTCCTGTTTCCTTTTCAGTTTGTACAGGCTTTTGTGTATCGATGAAATAATGGACCCCCTTTTGATTAAAAAAAATATTTCCATTGGCTTCCAGATAAGCCATATTTTGCTCCCTGAGATGTTCCTTGATCTTAGGGAAAATACGTTCAGCGATAATAATAAAAGGAGGAAACTGTTTTGCAGTTTTTTCAAGTTGGAACAATTGGTGGTTCCGTAATTCTTTCTTGATTTCAGCATTGAACCTTATCGTTGTATTATTGATATTGAATACAACCTGTCCATCTAAATGGACATCAGTGGCTTTGTCCCATCGACCATCAATTTTGGTCGTTTTTTTTAGGTTTTCAAGCGCAATATGTATGATTTCAGTGTTCATGATGTCCACACATTTTATATGCCCACGAAACGTGGACATATAATATTCATGGACAAAGTTAATTAATTATTGTCTATTTTCATGTATCTCCAGAAGAAAATATTAGATCCTTTTGATTTTTTCAATCTTAAATTTCATAAGAGGAGTTGCAACGGATTGACTTTTTCGATTTCTCCCCGTCGGGGGGTTGGATCAGCAATGGAATCATGTGCCCAGGCGAAGTTAAAGGCTGACTGATATTATTGATATCGGACTGTGTGGTAACCTTCCTTGATTTATTTCTGGGAGGATCAATGGAATGTTTCTTCATCCAGTACCTCAGTCCACGGTTATTGACATGATGTATTTTACAATACCTGCTTAAAGACATTGATTCTCCCTTGCCCAGAGAAGCTTCATATCCGGTCAGGGTCTTTTGATATAATTCTGCTGCCATCATAACATCTGTTCTTTTTGTTTGATGGCTAAGATAAAACCTAATCAGAAATCTGGAAAGATGGCATCGCGGAGACGCTTACCAACTTCCCGATAATTTGATTAAATGACTTTTTTTGACAAGTAACAATTCATCGT
>CAZLZJ010000160.1:0-2546 GCA_964563975.1 uncultured Prolixibacteraceae bacterium | reverse complement strand
ACCATCCCGGTTTGTGATGGTTACTCTCTTATAGTATTCAATGAATAAAAATTTTTAAAATGATGCTTTAAATATGCCAACGAAAAATTATTCAAGAAGAGACTTTATCGGCAAAACCACAGCAGGAGTAGCAGGTGCAGCTGCAGTTTCAGGCTTTTCCCCGGTAATTGTAAACAGTGATGAAAAAAGACCGTTACAATCTTATCCTGCATCCCCTTTTACCTCTGAAGTAGAACGCCTTCCTGTTGAAAAACCTTTTGACTATCATAAATATTTATCCACCGCTCCTGTCCATAAATGGCGCCGTGATAATAGTGCCAAACCGGAAAAAAATGAAATGATAATTCCGGATAAGGGATGGAAAATCAGCTGGCAAACAGGAAGTGGTATAATTTTAGAAAATGCTGTAAACGATTTTACCGGTTATTTTGATAAATCTCATAAAGTAATTGTTGAATCAGAGCCTCTTGATACGCTGAAAAACTGGAAAAGACTAAGTCAAAGAATAATAGTCGGCACAAAAGATCAACTGCCCGGATGCGGGCAAGAACTTAAAGGACAAAAAGATTACGAAATAAAGGTAACTCCAAAACAAATTGTTGTTTGCGGCTATGATGAAAGAGGAGCTATGTTCGGTCTGTTCAATCTTGAAAGCAGAATGAATCTAAGGGAAGCGCCATTTCTTCAAAAAGACCTGAATGTTGTCAGGCACAGCCTCTACGACACAAGGATGGTACTCTCATGGATGGGATGGATGGAATACCCCGACCTGCTCTTATCACACCTTGTACACGACGGATTTGACGGAATATATGTATCGGTTTATGCAAATCCAAATGGCGATCGTACTACAGCAGAAACATCAACTGACTTTTACGCACGCCTCCTCTATATGATGCGCAAGCAAGATCCGGCAAAAATAAGAGATCTGGTCAACAGAGCTGCCAAATTTGGAATTAAAGTTTACACCCCAATAATATGGCAATATCTGGGAACCCCCGAAAGTGAAGCCGGGCTACGTAAATTGGTTAGAGATATAGTAACTGAATTTCCGGATATAAAAGGCTATGTCCTTCTTACCGAAGGATTTTGGTATAAGGAGTGGGCCCATGGAAGAGGTAACGACAAAGAATATATGAAGGAGTGGGCAAGAAACTGGTGTGCAGCAGTTAAAATAGTAGAGGAAGAGTGCCACAAAATAGACCCGTCTATCGAAATACTTCCCTGGGAATACAATATAAATAACCGGCCTGACAATGTAGATATAAAACAATACTTTATTCAGCAGCTGCCTGATAATGTTGTACCTATGCCAACATGGGAAAATGGAAAGAGTTTTGAACTTGAAAATGTCAAAGGACACCTTACTGATTACTCCCTAAACCAGATCGGACCCGCTGAAGTTACTATTGCACAAATAGATGAAGCCAGGAAAAGAGGAATGAGAGTATTTTCAAAGGTTGATACTTTTGCAAGCTGGCAGTATGGCACCATTCCCTATCTGCCATGTCCCTATCAATGGCATGAAAGATATAATGCCCTTGAAAAATATGGAATTAACGGGGCACTTGAAAGCTGGAGCAGTGGCTATAAACCAAATTTTATAAGTGAGCTGAGAGGATGGGCATGCTGGACCAACAGTCTGTCGCGCGATGAACTTTTTGAAGCTATGGCCTCAAGAATCTTTGGCAGCCAAAATAAAGAAGCGGTATTAAAGGCATGGGATCACTTCAGTCGGGCCATCCGCTTTGTTCCTGACACCGGTGCAAGTCCCGGAACTAATCAGGCAGTAGCAAATCCGCTGTTTTTCAGTGACCCCCCTCCGCGTACTTCCACATTTAACTATTCCTGGACAAACTTCTCATTATGGACCGGATATTTAGGTTCATATCTGAACCCATACTGGCCATATACCGTATCCTGGCTGGTTTTTGTTCCCGACTTTACAAACTCAACTAACAGAGCAGAAAGCTATGCAAGAGGAAGAAGCGGAGTCCATGCCTCTCAGGATACAAAGGTTCTGCCCCTGTTCCTTAAATATTTAGGGCTTGCTGACCGGCAAATGGAAGAAGGCCTGAAATATTATCGGCAGGCTGCATTAAATAGTTCAGATTCAAAAAGAGAACAAGCTGTTAAAGAGGTAATAGTGGCAGAACAGATGCAAAGAATGATGCAAAGCTCTTATGCAATGCTTCAATTTGAAGATCTGCGAATGCAGCTTGTAAATGAAAAAAATGAAAGCTCATTTGATAAAATCCTTGACCAAATGGAAATTATTCTAAAAAAAGAGATAGTAAGAACAGAGCTTTCCCTGCTGGCAGCAACCCGCGACTCAAGACTTGGATTTCAATATGAGCAGGATTATGTATACACCCCTTTTTCAATAAAAGAAAAACTGCGTATACTGAGAGAAAATCTTGAAGTGGAAATTCCGGAAGCCAGAAAAAAGAAATCAATATAAAAATCAAATTTAAATATGTCAATAAAAAACTATTCAAGAAGAGATTTTATAGGTAAAACTTCGGCAGGGCTTGCAGGTGCAGCTG
>CAZLZJ010000159.1:0-2563 GCA_964563975.1 uncultured Prolixibacteraceae bacterium | reverse complement strand
TTGAAAGACTTGTTATTGCAAACATTACAGGATTATGACTAATTGCGGATATTAAATTAATTAATTAAACATATGTTTGACTTTGTCATCATCTTTCTTATTTTTGAAAAAAATCACTTAATTAATAAAATGTTATTATCATGAAAAAACCTTTTACTTACAATTCAAGCTTGTTATCACTGATTTCGGCAGTGGTAACCGTTGTTTTTATTATTTTGGCTGTCGGGTCGATTCCTCTTGCGTATCAAGAAGTCGAATTTGAAACAACTTATGATGAAGCTACCGGATTATTCACACAAAAAAAATATTTGTTTGAAGTTGATGAGGAGGAAGATGAATATATTTATCGTTTAGCTGAGACAACTGTAGGGAAAAAAGATAAATACGGAGCCTGGATTGGTCCTGTTAAAGTTACTCATATCGATTATAATAAAGATGAATACATTGAATATGGACTTTTTGAGGGGGGGGAACGTAATGGTTACAGTGAACGGTATTTGGCCAGACGCATCGGTGAAATTGATACATTAGGAACCGATATGTATCTTAACGGTCGTTATGTAGGGAAGGTTGAAAAGTCTGCCCAGATGAAAGCAGATGAACTATCAGCCTGGCAGATACTTAGCAATGAATATCCATGGTATGTTCATACTATAAATGGTCGCGGGTACAGCAATGATGAATTAAAGGCTCTCACCGATACCATTGAAGCCCTGCTCGCTCTGAAGGAGTTTGATGCTTGGGAATTTGAAGATTTTTATGATGATATAATCGACGAACTGGATTTTAACTCTCCGTTTGAAGAAATCCTTGCATCAAACTCGGAAGTAACTAGTGATATAGTGATTAAAAATGCAAAAAAGGATCCCTTCAGGATGGCTGTTATAGATTATTACTGGTCGCCCGGAAAAACGATTTATGAGATTATTATAAACGATTATTACAGTTACTATCGTTCCAGATTTGACAGGGATGGGAAAAGGGAGCATTTTGAAAGATTCTGTTCTGATATTCAGGACAGCCTGAAGAACTATCCGCCTGTCGGTATTTCAGACCCCTTTTTAACTGATAGTGTGAACAGTTACTTGTATACTATTCTTTATACTATTGTGATGGGTGATGATGATGATGATGAACTTTCAGGCAACCCGAATGCGGAACTTCTGAAATCTGCCTCTTTATCTTCCTTTCCGGAGATACGTTCAAAGAGTGATTTGCCTTCAGTGCTTAAAAATATGCCTGCCGGGAAATTATCCAGATATCTGAGGAAAAGCGGCAGTTCAATTATTACAAAACACGCCTCTGTTTCTGAATATGATATCAATTCCTTCGCGACTTCAATTGTTTTGGATATCTATCTCAGGGCTTATGAAAAGAGTGATATCATCAGGGAGGCTGTTGAAAAAGCGTGGTGTCTGAAGAATGGGGCTGCCTCTGAACCTGTTGTTGTTACTCTGCAGGCAAAAAATCTCACTGACACAAGTGTTGAGATTACCGGCCTGGTCATCTGGGATGGCGGAGATCCGGTTTATCTCAGAGGAATTACCTGGGCTGATTTTTACGAGCCGACAATTTCTGATAATAAGATTGAAGCCGGAGCCGGAACAGGTGAGTTTAAAGTAACCATTAGCGGACTGGAGAAAGGAAAAACCTACCATGCCAGGAGTTATGCCTATAACGATAGAGGTCGCGTTTATGGAAACGATATTAAATTTACGGCTTCACTTATCTCCGGAATTGATGAAACAGCTGTAAATATGAATAAATTTCTGGTTTATCCCAATCCGGCAAAGGAGAGAGCCACCGTCAGTTTCAGTCTGGGATCACAGGAAAGGGTGACACTGCAGATTACTGACCTTGCAGGGAAAGAGGTACTGATAAAAGGTAATGAATCATTTCCGCAGGGAGCTCATCAAATGAACCTGGACCTTACCTCTTTAAAAAACGGAATCTATATCTGCAGGCTAATCACAGGCAGGGAAGTCATGGAGCAAAAAATAATCGTCAGCCGCTGACATACAGAATTTTCTTATTACCGGCAGAATAATTCTGCCGGTAATAAGAAAATAAAGAAACATGCAAAAAACATCATCGGATAACCGTCCGGGGCGCTCTCTGCTCCTGCACTTTCTGCTGGGCGGGTTTTCGATATTCCTTGGCGGGGCAATATATTTTCTTTTCAGGAGGAGCGAACTTCCTTTTTTCAAAAAACTCGGACTGACAAAAATTAGCTGGCTCTACAATGCAAGGGAATATTGCCTCGGATTTGCCCCCGATACACCCCGGTGGATTATCGATTCGCTTCCTGACGGATTATGGGCATTCGGTTACGCCGTTATTATAACGGGTATCTGGTCGGGAAGCAGCTCGCGAGTGAAATACTTCTGGCTGGCCCTGGTTCCGATTCTGGTTCTGGGATTTGAACTTATGCAATATTATGGTTTATTGTACGGAACATTCTGCATGCAGGATATCCTGCTTAGCCTGGCAGGAATTGCTGCCGGTTATTTTGCCGGGAAATTTATAGTTTTAATAAAAAATCAGTAATAAACCTTATTAATTA
>CAZLZJ010000158.1:0-2591 GCA_964563975.1 uncultured Prolixibacteraceae bacterium | reverse complement strand
AGCAATAAACCTTTTATCTATGATGCCACATCCAATATTTCCGGCACATCTTTTAGCTGGAGCAGAGCTGAAACAGAAGGTATCATTAATGCTGAAAATTCAGGAACAGGCAGCCATATTGAAGAAACATTAATAAACACAACGCCTGACAATATTACCGTTCCATATATCATTACCCTAAAAACGGGCGATTGTGAGAATACTCAAACAGTTAATGCCGTTATAAAACCCACCCCCACTCTTTCGAGCACACTGAATCCTGACGCTATATGTAGCGGTTCAACCTTCACCTACGTGCCTGAAAGTCAAACGGCAGGCACTACCTTCACATGGCAAAGAGTAAACCAACCGGGTATTAGTCCTGCCGGCCAAACGGGAACGGGTACAATTAATGAAACCCTGGTAAATTCAACCAACGAGCCCATAGATGTACTTTATGAATATACTTTACTGGCCAACGGCTGTTCCCATAAAGAGCCTGTTATAGTAAAGGTAAACCCGACTCCTACGGTTACTCATATTGACGATCAGGAGTACTGCAACGGGGTTAATATCGCGGAAACAACCGTCAGCGGGCCTGTTAGCGGAAGCACATTTGAATGGTCCAACGACAATACCGACATTGGTCTGGCCGGCAGCGGGTCGGGAAATATCCCTTCATTCACTGCCCATAACAGCACAAGCCTGCCTATCAGCGCAACAATTACCGTCACTCCGACGTCTAACAATTGCCCGGGAACTCCGTTTTCATACACCAACACCATTTATCCTGAATCGGAAGGAGGCATGATTACCGGCGATGCTGAGGTTTGTTCGGGTAGTAACAACGGCACACTTTCACTAAACGGCCACATAGGAGATATTATTCGCTGGGAATATTCTGTCAACAACGGTGCAAGCTGGATACCCATTACCAACATCACAGCAACCCAAACCTATTCCAATCTCACTGAAACCACTCAATACCGTGCGGTAATCAAAAACGGACCTTGCGAAGAAACATATTCGGCATATGCGGAAATTTTCGTAAACCCCGAAAGCCGGGGAGGAACAGCCTCTTCCGACCATGCCGTTTGTTACGGAGATCATCCGGACGATATCGTATTAACCAATTATGTCGGAGATATTCAGTGGCAACAATCTGCAGATAATATCTCATTTACCGATATACCGGGAGCAAATTCAGAGATCCTCGGCGGAGCGGAAGCAGGGATGTTAACCTCAACAACCTACTATCGTGCAATGGTTACCAGCGGTAATTGCCCCCCTGAATATGCAAACAGTGTAACCGTTACGGTTAATCCTCTCCCCACCTTAAATGCAGCTTCTCAGAAAGAGCCTGTTTGCGAAGACAATTCTGCAGAGATCATCCTTAACGGGCTAATAGCAAATTCACATTTTTCGGTTATATACACCATTAGCGGAGGAGCTCAGATCAGGGCAGAAAATATTACGGCCGACTCAGCGGGAGAAGCATCGTTCATGACAACAACCCTAAGTAATAATGATAATGGTAAAATACTTGAAATATCAG
This sequence comes from uncultured Prolixibacteraceae bacterium, assembly GCA_964563975.1. Lineage (GTDB taxonomy): Bacteria > Bacteroidota > Bacteroidia > Bacteroidales > Prolixibacteraceae > JAAYJR01. The sequence continues at coordinate 1,057 of CAZLZJ010000158.1, read as the reverse complement.
AAATTATTATTGACGGGAATCCCGAATGCAGCCAATCTTTTTCAAACTCCGTTACGCTTCATGTTTTTCAAAATAGTGAAGGAGGAATCGCTTCAGCCGTTGAAAATATTGTCTGTTATAATGAGCCGGCAACTCTCAATTTAACGGGCTACATCGGAGAAATTCAATGGCAGCAATCAGCGGACGGCAATTCCGGGTGGGCAGATGTTACGGGAGGCAGCGGCGGAAACACTGATCAATACATCACTCCCGCCTTAACCGTAAACAGATGGTATCGGGCCGAAGTTATCAACGGCAATTGTGATCCGGCCTATTCCGACAAAATTGAAATTTCAGTAAATCCGTTGCCTGCTCTTTCAAGCTTAGCCCAAGATGAAACTGTTTGCGAAGGAGATCCGGCCAAAATTAATTTAATCGGGCTTTTACCCGACAAAGAATTTTCGATTACCTACTCAATTAACGGAGGAGTTCCAATAACCGTCCAAAATATTTTATCGGACAACTCCGGTAAAGCATCATTTTATACTGAAAATTTAACTGAAAGCGATAACGGCAAATTATTAACGGTACTAAACCTCACCATTACCGGTCCTGAGCCTAATTGTTCAAATGATTTTACCGATGATTTTACCGAAACTGTAATATTAGAGGTAGAAAAAACCAGTAACGGCGGAACTGTTCAGCCCGTTCTTCCCATCTGCGAAAACAGTGAGCCCGATGATCTTATTTTAAGCGGGCATACCGGTGTTGTTACGGAGTGGCAAAAATCTACCAATGCCGGATTTTCAACATTTGAAACCATTAACGAAACGAGCACTGTTTTATCAGGCTCCTCTATCGGCATACTCACAGAGACAACCTGGTTCAGGGCAGTAGTAAAAAACGGAAGTTGCGGAGAGGCCTATTCTGAACCATTAGAAGTTTCCGTCAATCCTATTCCGGAATTGATATCTGATTTGAATCCACCTGGAATTTGCAGCAATACAGGCTTTTATTATGAGCATGAAAGCTCGGTACCGGGAACAGAATTTATTTGGGTCAGAGAAGAGATTCCGGG
>CAZLZJ010000157.1:0-2610 GCA_964563975.1 uncultured Prolixibacteraceae bacterium | reverse complement strand
ATTGGTACAACACAAAATGGCTTTGGCCTGGTTATAAGTTTCTAAGGATCCAACCAATTCTTTTGCATTCAATAAAAGATTTTTTTTTTGTTCTTACCATTATTACTATACATATCATGAGAAAGTTACTCTCCCTTACATTTACAATAGTATTGGCGCTTAGTTTACCTGTAGATTCTTTATATGCTCAGAATTCAAAGAAAGAGATCAGAGAATTATTAAAATCACTGCAGAATGAAAAAGAAATCAATGTAATATTTGATATTTCAAATGCAATGATAGAAGGACAAAGTGAAGCCGATTTTATAGACAGAGAAGTAATCCTTTATGGTGATGGTTGGATTGAATTATGGGAAAATGAATATAAACCAAGTATTTATGATGAATTTCTAAGTGAATTTATATCATTAATGTATGAGTTTGGGTATAATGTTAGGTTTGGAAATTTTGAAAATGCAAAATACCAAATTAGACTAGATGTAAACAATATCAAAGTTTCAGGACATGCCACAATTAATGCCAATATTGAAGAACGTAAAACGGAACGTGTACTTTATGACTTTACAGTAAAAGGGCGTGGCGGACAATATGGGACAAAAGTCAATCTGATAGGTGATGGATTTCGAAGAGCCGGAAAAAAAATGGCAATACGAATGAACAAAATATTTATCTGCGGAAAAGCTATCAGCTTCTGGCACTAATGAGCTCAAACAACCAATCACATGAAAACAGCTATATTTCTTTTTACTGCATTGATAATTTGCTTCTCTGCTAAAAGTTCTTACGCCCAATCAAACGAGGAGCGTAAACTACTTAAATCCCTGAAAAATGAAAAGGAGATTGATGTTTCAATAACATTTTCGCAAGCCATTATTCACGGGAAAAGTGAAGCTGATTTTGTGTATATCGAGGATGTTAGCTCAGAGGAAGATTGGATCACTTTATGGGAAAATGAATATAAACCTGGTCTTTTTCGAGTTTTTTTGGAAGCTTTCAATACCTATATGTTCGATGCTGGGTATAAGATTAGATTTGGAAGTTTTGAACAGTCACAATATCAAATCAAGTTGATCGTTAGCAGTATTTCTGAAAATGGTTCTGTACTCATGAGCGGTTTTATAAAAAACCGCGATCAGGAAACAACGTTGTATGAACTCACAATAATAGGGAATGGCGGGACCTTTGGTACAATAATTAATCTGATGGGTGACGGGTTTAAGAGGGCCGGTATAGATATAGCAAAACAAATGATTACGATCTTTGAAAGAGGAAAAGTCAGTGTATTAAAAAAAGGGCGGGTTCCAGATGAAAAGTGGGCTCCTTTTTAAAAAATGACTTGAACAAAACTTAATAAACGTTATCAAGCATTTATACCTAAATTTTTGATGGCAGCGATACAAATTTATTGAATATATATACAAGGTTACAGGGCATAAAACGCAACAAAAATGAAAATTACAGAAAAAAAGATTGAAACAATAATTTATGAAAGTCCGTGGTTATTGGATGAAAGATTTGTAATACCAAACATTTCTGGTAGTAAAGGAGAATATGGACGTCAAATAAATATTGGAAAAGATAATAGCCGTTTTATTGACTTGTTATTTAAAGACACAAGAGATAACCGCCCTGTGATCATTGAGCTAAAAAAAGGAAAAATTATTAGGGAGAATATAGCCCAAACATTGGAATATAGAGCTTTAATAACTTCTTTAAATGAAGAATCAAAATATACATGGGAAACCGAATTTGGGCAAAATTATTACGCCCCAAAAATGATACTTATTGGCAATGAAGCTGATGAAGACACAATTCTTTCTGCAAATCTGGCCGGAATAGAAATAAGAACTTTTAAAACAGAATATGACAGTGAAATAGGTTTTGATAGTTTTAAAGAATTGAAAACAAAGCTTGATGAGTGGAATAATTTTAGAAGATCAGGTAATCGCACTTTGATAGAAAGGGATGACTGGATTAAAAAAATTTACGAAGATATCACTACAATATTAAATGAAGAATTTGGAAAAACAGTTACACTTAATAAACCATATTACATAACTGGAAAGAGAAGTTACATTGATCAAATTTTCCCTTTTTTAAACATGCCAATCTTCTATGAAGAAGAAGAAATAATTGGAATTTATGAATATTTGGACGAAGAACTCCCTTTTGATGATAAGTATATTTACTGCGATTATGCTTTCTTATTTGATAATGAAGATAGTAAAGAAGTCAATAATGAAATTATATCGTTAGCAAAAAAACGAATGAATAAGGCTGGCTTTGAATTAATTAACTATTATGACTGTAAGACACCAGTTATTAAGATCCCAAGAAATATATTTGAAATTGAAAGTGAATTAAGGAAGAGTATTAAGTCAATTGTCAAGTTAGCAATAGATATTTTTGAAAAATTTTAACATGAAACCGAAGATGAAGAACCTGAATATAAAGAGATTAGAGAATATGAATACTATTAATTGATATTCATTACAAATACAAAAAAACCATCCATGAAACATTGTTTATCAATCTTTCTCCTACTTACCCTGCTCCCCTTTGGTTTATACAGCCAGACGTTCCAGGTGACAGTCATCGGGATTTCTGATG
>CAZLZJ010000156.1:0-2632 GCA_964563975.1 uncultured Prolixibacteraceae bacterium | reverse complement strand
TATGCCAAAAATATAAATCGAATCGATAGTGATATTGATGTAGCAATTGTTGTAAAAAAGATAGAGGGAGACTACTTTGAAATTCAACCTTTATTATGGAAATTAAGAAGACAAATTGATGATAGAATTGAGCCTGTTCTTATAGAAAAGGACAATGATATTAGTGGTTTATTGATTGATATTCAAAGGAATGGAATTGAGATAGCCTAAAATTTCCAGCAGTATTAACACTTCAATCAATAATTGCAAGTAGAAATCAATGTTGAATCACCAAATGTATGTGTAAAACTGTTGTCCCATGAAAAATAAATCGTTAAAATTGGTAATCTTAATTTTGGTTTTGCTTGCAGGGATTATTACAGGAGTATATCTGGGGCAAAATATAATAACCTGGCCTTTAATAGAAAAACCGGTTGAAAAAACTTATGTCAAGTTTGATGATACACGTAAAACCGGATGGAGCGATGACTTTAAAATAGCAGAAATTAAGTCAAGTATAGATGATAATATTCAAAAGGCATATTTTTATAGATCAAAAACTCAAAAACCATTAATAGTAAGCTTGCATACCTGGAGTGGCGATTATAGTCAGAAAGATGACTTAGCTGAAATTTGCAAGCAGAAAGATTTGAATTATATCCACCCTGATTTTCGGGGAGCCAATCGCACAATAAACGCTTGTTGCAGTGGATTGGCATTGGCAGACATTGATGATGCAATAACTTATGCAATTGAAAACTTTAATGTTGATACAGCTAAAATATTTGTTATTGGGGTTAGTGGCGGGGGATATGCAACATTAAGCACTTTTATGAAGTCAAAGCACAATATCAGCAAATTTTCAGCATGGGCGTCAATAACCGATTTAATTGCCTGGTATAATGAAAGTAAAATAAGAAAAAATAATTATGCACAGGATATTCTTGATTGCACTGACTCTCAAAACATACTTAATGTTGAAAATGCAAAGCAGAGATCGCCCCTTTATTGGAGTACGCCAATAGAAAAATTAAACAGTTCAAAGCTGTCGATATATGCAGGAGTATATGACGGAATACAAGGCAGTGTCCCAATAACTCACTCAATAAATTTTTATAATAAACTATTATCTGACATGCCGGTTGCCGACACCTTATATTATATATCATCTTTTGAAAAACTGAAGCTGCTTGAAAAACGGGAACCATTAGGTGAATTCGGTAATATTGGCGACAGGAAAATTTGTTTAAGAAAAGAGTATGGAAATTTAAGTTTAATAATATTTGAAGGGAATCACGAAATGTTAACCGAGGTTGCATTAAGCAAATTACTTGAGTAACAGAGCTAAGAAATAGACGTGTTGAAACAGCAGAGTATTAATTAACTTTGCTCACTTGTAAAGTTCTATTCAAATATTGATGCAGGAACCTGCCCAACCCATGAAAGCGGCGGCTCGCATCCGAACAGCCGGGCAATAGTTGCAGCTGTATTGACAGTATTGTTTGGCTCTTTAAAATCGTATCCTTTTTTAATACCCGGTCCGGCAATACTCCATGGCACAATCATCTCGGAGGTGCTTACGCCGCCATGACCCTTATTAATGCCACCATGGTCAGAAATAAACAGTATATGGGTGTTTTTATGCAGACCTTCCTCCTCCAATCGATCAAGAAGTTCACCTATCAGTATGTCGGCTTCCTCAATAGAGTTTATATATTCAGGAGTCATCCAGCCGTAAGTATGTCCTATATTGTCAGTATGTCCGGAGTATAAAAAGATAAAAGTGGGAACATCTCTGTTTTTTACAATAAAGTCAAATGCTTTTTTATAATTTTTGCTATATCCATTTTCTGCTTCATAAGAGGGCTCGTCAATATAGTCCTGATTGTAAGGTTCAATCAATTTTGCCCAATTATAATAAAATGCTGTTTTAACTCCGGGAACCTGGTCTTTTAATATTTTAAAGATTGACGGGAAATATCCTTTGCTGTCTTTTTCTACGGGAGGGAGTTCATGATCATCAAGAAACCAATTGTTATTAACAACTCCATGCTGTTCAGGACCGCTTCCTGTAAGAAGGCTGGTAAAGTTAGGAAGTGTGACGGAAGGCATAACAACCCGGGTTTGTAAAGAGAGAGCCCCGTTATTGGCAATTCTGTCTAAATTAGGGTGTTTAGCTGTATTATAACCTTCAATGCTAATGCCGTCTAAAGCAATAACAATTACACGGCCGGTTTTAATATGGCTGTTGCTGCAGCCTGTCAGAAAATAAAATCCGAAGATAATGGCTACATAAAAGGTGATTAGTTTTTTCATCTGATTAAATTTTATATTTTAAAAGGTATCCGATAGCTTGCTTCATAGTTTTCATTATGCTCGTTTTATTTTTAAAGATTGAATCAGTTCCGTAAAACCGGGGAAGTGATAAAAAAAATAAGCTTAATATACTGCCGGTTTCATACAAAAATAGGGATTTAGTTTCACATCAGGAAAATATACAATTAATTTTTATGACTGTTTTTCGGAAACATAAATTCCGGTTTTAAACTATCCGGCTTAGGAAGGGAAAATCACACTTCTCAAATATATTGTGTTACTTTCGAACATTGTTATCAGATGTCTTGTTAATTTGTATATTTATGAACAGTAATTT
>CAZLZJ010000155.1:0-2685 GCA_964563975.1 uncultured Prolixibacteraceae bacterium | reverse complement strand
ATTTTGTCAATAAATTCCTTTTATTGGCGATTTATAGTTTTTAGTATATTCTCTATTTTTTTTCTTTTGTTTTTACGTCCGGCATATCGTAACATCGTTTGTTGATTAATTGTATATTTATCAAAGGCATTTTGATAAATGTGGTAAATCTCATTTCCCTGAAAAGATATAAATTCTTTATCTGCATATAAGTCAACCAACATTTTTTCAAGGGTTGCAACGTATGTATTCTCATTTTTCTGTATCGGGGAATCTGATATTAATGGACGGACGATGATCGTATTGTCAAATTCGGAAAGATTGTCATATAGATTTTGTACCAGCATAACTCTTGAATAATTTTCTTTAAGCCCATAATATACAGACTCAACCACTTCACGTTCCACATCAACAAAAAGGACATTGAAGTTAATCAGGTGTTGGCTGAATATATTAATAAATGACAATTCCCATTGACAATACTTGATAAACGGATACTTCTTTTTTATGGTTTGGGCAATTTGTTTCATCTTATGATTAATCTTTAGTACAAAACATTGTGTCGTTCCAAAACTGTATTTGCCACGACCAATCCGCTGAAGTACCCCTTGTTGCAATAGTGAATAGATACGCCAACTGACCGTAGCTTTAGGTATAGAAGGTTCTTCCTTTCTATAGAAAGTATCAATATCTTTAAGAGTTATTGTATTTTTCTGACCTAATTGCTCTTTAAACCTTTTTATGTTAAGTTTACTATCCATGTTTGGATAATTAATTATCCGTGTAAATATAATCAAAATTTCGTCAGTAAAAGTATCTTATTGACGAAATTTTGGAATAAAATCCTGTTCTTGTCTTCATAACAGTACGGGCTTTTCAATGATTATGAACACAAAAGAAACCGTTTGGCTCATTCAATTTCGTAAAAAGTAGCAATTTGCACTCTGGGTATTTGATAATCTCATAAATAATGAAATTTTATCAGGTATAACAGTTATTAAGAAACTGGAAGAATTATACAATGTGGTTAATCCAAGGCTGGGGTTTACCTAAGAATGAATATCAAAAGCTTTGAAGAGCCTTTTATTACTATTTCCTCAAAAAAGCATTTAAACAAATAAGTCCTAAATAGCGGTGTGCTGCCCATCTGAAATGAAAAAAATATCACCTGCACGGGAATAGGATACTAAATCATGGGACATAGACATATTTTATAAAAACAACTCTTTCGGATTAATTTTCAAGAACTCATCGTAGGGGATTCCTCCGGTGCCAACAAGCAAAATCTTTTCAGGGTGAAATTTTTCTGCAAAAATTCCCATACCTGCATTATCTGCTTTTATTCCGCTTTTTACTTCAAGCCCGATTATGTTGGCTCCTTTTTCTAAGACAAAATCAACTTCATAGTTTCCTTCCCGCCAATAATATAAATTATATCTTTCAGAAATAGAGTGATTTAGTAAATGTGTTCCAATAGAAGATTCAACAAGCCTTCCCCATAGTTTCGGATCAATGATAGTTTTTTCGTATATATTATTGTTCTGTGCTGTAATCAATGCATTATTGTATACTTGAAATTTGGGGCTTGAGCTTCGCTTGCGGATTATGCCTCCTGCATATTTTTCTAAACCGGCAAGTAGTCCGCAATCGTATAATAGCTTCAAATAGTTAGCTAAAGTAGTGGTATTACCAGCATCTTGTAGCTGGCCCAATATCTTTGTATAGGAAAGAATCTGACCTGAATATAAACAACCTAATTCAAATAAACGTTTTAGCAAAGCAGGTTTATTTATTCTGGTTAACATTAAAATATCCTTTGATATGCTCGTCTCTATCAACGAATCCTTAATATAGTTTTTCCAACGTTCTTCATCATTAATTAAAGATGCTGAACCAGGATAACCGCCAAAATAAACGTATTCTTCTATATTCCAACCAAAAGCCTTTTGCATTTCGGGATAAGACCAATGCCCTAAATACAATGTTTCAAATCGACCGGCTAAAGATTCTGTTAATCCCTTTTGAATAAGTAAGCGGGATGAACCAAGTAGAATTACCTTGATATTTATATTTTCACGAGTATCCTTGTCCCATTGTTGCTTCACAACCTCGCTCCAATTATTGATCTTTTGAATCTCGTCAATAACCAGCAAGAACTCTATTGCCTTAGAAACTTTCATTTGTAATCTTGCCGATTCCCAGACTTGAGTCAGCCAAGCTGTATTTGTTGCAGAAATAGCATCGGCAGACTCATATAAGTTTGGTGTGGTTAACTGCGGAATGAGCTGTGTAATTATTGTGGTTTTACCAACTTGACGAGGTCCTAAAATAACTTGAATGAACTTTCTTGGTTCATTAATTCTATCTTTAACTATCTTCAAATAAGGACGTTCAAACATAAAAATCAATTTACTCAATAAATTGAGCAAATTTACTCAATATTTTTAAGTATAAAAAAATATTTGTATAAGATATCATCTTTTTATATATTTTGAATAATTTATTTTAGTCATTAAATCATAGGTGGGCACTTAAATTCAATAGGCTTGTAATTGTTTATAATTCAGCAATAATTAACTCTATAAAGCTTTTTCGGATATGATTTCAAAGAATTATATGTTACCAGTTTTCTTTTTTAGCCATATATTGAACCCATCTGAAAAGAAAGAGGAAAGTTCATTTTATTTTATTAAATTTCCATCACTA
>CAZLZJ010000154.1:0-2686 GCA_964563975.1 uncultured Prolixibacteraceae bacterium | reverse complement strand
GAACCACGACTTGGCTTTCTCCCATCCTGTAATAATTCGAGTGCAATGGCACTTGCACCTACAAGATAATACGGAATACCTCTTTGGGTCAGAACTTCATCAATGATGTTAAACACCTCTTTGAAGTAAGGTATTGAAAGTTCTTTATAGGTTTGGTTCAACATATTTTTTATAAACCATTTCAGCCGTTTCAAGGCATCTTTTATCTCTGGTATTTACTAAATCAACGTATGTAAGCAATAGTGGAACAGCATCATTTTCATTGCGTAATTCATCATTCCAGAACTTTTTATACACTACAACATCACCTTCGGGATCGGGAATCAACCTGTAATTTTTCATTAATTCGTTTCGGGTTTCCGTTGTATAAAGTGTAAGTTCACCCGGTCGCAAATAGTTGGTTTGCAAATCACCTGCCGGTTCACCTCCCCACCAGGTTTTTCCCTTTTGTAACTGAATATTACGCCAGTGAATAAAATTTTTCTCATCAGCAAAACGGAACCTGCCCACTTCAAGTGTTGGCTGTAATGTTTCTTTGTAAGCAGTTGCCCATTTTTGAAGCAATTCCTTTTTGTTATTTAGAATGAACTCATTTTTATTTAATTTTAAGAGGAATCCTGTTTCCTTTAATCCATTAAATATATTATTTACGTTGCCAAGGGCCACATCAGTAATATTTGCTATCTGTCTGTATGTCAATTTTACAAGTTCTTCATCAACAAGAAAATGAAAAAGAACTTTTAGCCCTGTTTTTGTAAACGCTCTGTTTCCTTTTTCTTTTTTTGTTGGAACCGGTTTCTGTGTCTCCAACCAAAGAAAAAAGTTGTTGGTTTTCAAGTATATATTTCCATTTGCTTCAAGATAAGCAACATTTTTATCCCGCAATTCTCTTTTTATGTTTGGAAATATACGTTCTGCAATTATTATTGGATTTTTCAACTCTTTAAGCAAGTTGAGTTGATGTTTTCGTAATTCTTTTTTAATCAGGGCATTTAATGTAATTTTTACATCTTTCATGTTGAAAGTAATAATACCATCAAACTCATTCGTAGCATTTTCTTTCCATGTTGCCTCAATTTCTGCAACTTTTAAAAGTTTTTCAACAGCTCTGCTTACAATCTCTGTTTCTTTCATGTTCACAAAATATTAATGTTCACGAATCGTGAACAAACAAACAAATATGAACAAACTTATGAATTTAAAACCTTTTTCCATTCTGTTTCTGGTAAAAAATATTGAACCCCTTTAGATTTAATTTCGAACTTCAGGTTTTTAGCCGGATTCTGAATCCTGACTAATTCGGGTTTCAATTTACAATTATAAACGATATAAAGCCAGGCTGAATCACCCAGTTGCCCCAACCGGAACATTTCATTCTCAGAGAGCATCACTCCCCCTTCTCCGCTTCTGCCTTTAACTTCAAGGTATCTTTTTAGTAATTCTTTGCTCGTACTCCTTATATCATATCCAAGATTTTGATCAGCCACATTTTCAGGTGTCCATCCATTTTCTCTTTCAAAATCCATAGCTGTTTGCACAGCAATTTGTTCCACCTCATCATCACGTTTCATACCATAGTATTTCTTATATTCGACCTGATTTAAAGGTACCACATAAGCACACCCCATCACTTCGGGTGTTTTTGGCGACAACTGGGTCATGGCCTCCAGTCGTTTATGTCGTATTTCCTTCCTCCTTAGCAGATCTTTGATTTTTTCCTGTTTCCGCTGTATCTTTTCATTGTGCCGATTGTTACCTATCAATACTTTACCCTGCAACTCATTAATCTCATTGGTCAGGTCAAAAATAATATCGTTGAATGCTTCATCCAGATATTCTTTTCGTTTGGAGATATCAGCTTCAATTCTTTTTTGAGTGGTATCAAACTGAGGTAAAGTAATCTGACTAAAACACCATTCATGAATTAACTCTTCATTCACTGGCTCAGGTTTTTGTATATTTTTGGCGTAATTTGACGGAGATTTTAAATCAATAAGTTTAGCAGGAGAAGTGAGGAATAATTCACCTGCTGGTTTGCGGCAAACGAGGTGAATAGATTCATCGGCCACATTTTCAATTCCTTTGGGTGACCGGTTATCGGTAATTTGCGATTTAACAAGAAATGCCAAAAATCCTTCATGATCTTCTGGTGAAACCAGAACTGTACCTTTCATCATTTCTTCCCGGAAACAATTACGCACAACCTTTAGCAAAGCATCAAACACCAGATTTCCAGGATTAATATAAAACATCCGGTCTCCAAAATTATTAAACTGATAATCCAGAAAAATCTGCTTGTCGAAGCAAAGTTTAAAACCAATCAAATCAGTCCGCATGTTATAGTCTTCGCGTAAAATATTCAAGAGATTTTCGGGAAATTTTTCAATTTCAAAAACAGCTTGATTGAGAGGGATTAATTCTCCACCAAGATATTGAAATGCCTTTTCAAAAAAGCGTTGAATATAAACAGGCTGTAGCCTTCGTTCATCTGAAAGTTCCTTAAGTTTCTTAGCACTCCGGTAATCAATATCGCTGTGTGCCATCTTTTTAGTTTGTTCAGCAATCTTTTTCTTTAAATTGTCCTCTGTCAAACTTGTTTCAATAGTTTCATCAAATTTTGTCTCTTTTTGATTAAAGGTGGAATTAATTATATCTTCCATGCCCACCTCTTCAAAAATATCTGAAA
>CAZLZJ010000153.1:1278-2706 GCA_964563975.1 uncultured Prolixibacteraceae bacterium | reverse complement strand
TGCATAAGTTCCATTTTTTCGTTTGTAATAACCGGCATTTCAGGATGCTCAAATCCGTTTACCAAATCCATGATGCGGAAAATTTTACTGTTTTCAGCCCTTTCACTGTAACGCTGTGCTATTTTACTGAGATTATAATAAAAACACATAAGGATTAAATTTCAAGAATTTCATCCCACCTTGTGGTATAACGTTTACTAAGTTTCTCTTGTTTTAATTTCCATTTTCTATCCTTGCCCTGCGATGCAAGCTTTATTGTATCTCTTCCGGAAGTTTGGTTAATCATGTCAACAATTTTATACAAATCTCTCAATTTTGTACGATTGGTTTTATCAAAAATATTTAATTGCACCTGATTTTCGGGGATTAACCCCGAAACAATTACTCCAGCCTTATGATAATGATATCCGGGTTTAAATATTGTTTCTGCAAGTTTTATGGCATATTTTGACAACTCAGAGGTAAAATTCGTAGCAACCGGAAGTTTAATCACCGCATTTCGTGAATACTGAGGTAAATCTTTACGAAAACCGTTAGTATGGATAAAGACCATCATCATTTGTGCACAACTCTTCTGCCTTCGCAACTTTTCAGCACAAACAGATGCAAAAGTTGAAACAGCTTCTTCTATTTTTATAAGTTCAGTTTGCATTGTGCCGAAACTTCGTGTAGTAGCTATATTTTTTTTTGATGGCGGAAAATTTTCAAAACTAAAACATGGGATCCCTTGTAATTCATTTTTTGTGCGGGTTCCAATCACTGTGAAATATTTTCTGATAAAAGAATCCGGTTTTTGAGTAAAATCCCATGCGGTTCTAATTCCAAAATATTCAAGTTTTTTTGAATACTGTCTGCCAATTCCCCAAATATCTTCCATCTTTGCCCACTTTAGTGCCTTAATCCTTTTTTCTTCAGTATCAATAATATGTACATTATCTAATTCCGGGAATTTTTTAGAGATTTTATTTGCAAGCTTGGCTAAAGTTTTTGTAGAACCTATGCCAATGCTAATGGGAAGACCTGTCCATTTTTTTACCTTTTCTCTCATATTCAGAGCATAATCCTTCAAATGATAAGGTATACCGTTTAAATCAAGAAAAGCTTCGTCAATAGAATAGATTTCAATATCCGGTGTGAAACCTGATAAAATATTCATTACTCTCTGGCTCATATCGCCATAAAGGGCATAGTTGCTTGAAAATACCTGTATATTGTTTTTTTCAAGCGCTGAAATCCATTTATATGCAGGTGCACCCATGGGAATACCTAATGCTTTTGCTTCGTTTGAGCGGGCAATAATACAGCCGTCGTTATTGGAAAGCACTACAATCGGTATGTTTTCCAAATCAGGACGAAAAATCCTTTCGCAGCTTGCGTAAAAATTGTTACAGTCTGTTAATGCATACATTGTAATTAAATTTCATTTTT
>CAZLZJ010000153.1:0-1178 GCA_964563975.1 uncultured Prolixibacteraceae bacterium | reverse complement strand
CGATTGTACTTTTTTTATAATATATGTAACAATGCCCCAAACAATAAACTCATTTTCTTTTGAAACAAGAATCGGCTTATATTCTTTATTTTCAGGCATCAGCCAGCATTTATCCTGCATAATTTTTATTCGTTTGACAGTAAACCCGCCGTCTAAGTAACAAACGGCTATTTTACCGTCTTCGGGTTGCAAGCTTCGATCAATTATTAGTATGTCACCTTCCTGTAAACCAATATCCTTCATTGATTTTCCCTTAATCCTTGCAAAAAACGTAGCATCTCTGTTACGGATAAGCTCTTTGTTAAGATCAATTTTTAATTCGGTATAATCTTCAGCAGGTGAAGGAAATCCGGCAAACAATCCTGAATCAAAATAAGGGATTAAAGTATCGGTTAAAGTTGACGGTGAATAAAATTCCAGCTTCTTGTGTTTCATGATACTCATTTCAAATACTTAATAGTTACAAATCTATTCATATTAATTGTTTTTATATACCGGTATTTTCTTAAAAAACAAACTGCCTGTCATGTAAAATTCTTGGCGGCAAATACCCATTGTTAAAACTTCAGTTAACTCTTACAGAGAGAAATCAAATTTAATAACCGGTGTGTCTGATACCAAAAAAATACCTAAAGGCATAGGGCTAACAATATGGATTATTTATGTATAGGAAGTAATGGTTTTGCCCAATTGGGCGATTGTGGCTACTACGATAAAAACAGAGTGGAAATGAAAGTTCTTCTTGACTTTTTAAATAACAATCATCCCATTTTGAAAGAGTTCAGTTATATGTGAAAATACAGGGTGAAATGGTTTAATCATGATTTTGGAAATTATTCTGAAATAGTGCTGATTTATAATGATAAAATGTTAGATAATTGGGACGAGAACAATCCTGAAAAATTCAACATGTTCCGGGAATGGTTCAATGAGATTTAGCAGGTGGATATGGAAAGCGAATCTTTAACTGCTGTAATGCAGAATGAATACTCCGGATAACCTGCACCAAATATGACGAAGAACCGTAAAAAGATACCGGTTTTACATACTGGATCCAGAAATTTTATATTTGGATTGCTCTAAAGTTCCATGGGAAGCAAATCTAAATATCATTTGCCAGCTTTGGTTTGTAAATACTTCATCGCTACTCAAGTTAGCAAGACAACTTAGCACATCTT
>CAZLZJ010000152.1:0-2713 GCA_964563975.1 uncultured Prolixibacteraceae bacterium | reverse complement strand
AATTAAAAATAGTTTACTTTTGATTCATTTTTTCAATAGCTAATGAAGACAATAATAAGAGCAGCTGATGATGATGATTTGGACTTCCTGGAACGCCTCGAAAAAAGCTGTTTCCCCGATTTTCAACAAAGTACTAAAAATAAAATTAATTACAGCCTTAGAAGCCCTTTTCAAAGAGTGTTGATTGCAGAAATACATGATGAGAGTAAAAAAACAGCTGTAGGTTCAGTAACATTGTACCTGTATCCCAAAACAATCAGAATATTCTCAATAGCAACGCTTCCTGAATTTCAAAACAGAGGTATTGGCAAGAGACTATTAGAACATGTCCTGGGATTAGGCTTCAATATTAAGGCAGAAAGAATTTCATTGGAATCAAGAAAGTCAGATATCAAGCTTATAAAGTTTTATGAAAACTTCGGATTTAAAAAGGTTAAAGAACTAAAAAACTATTATGCAAAAAAAGAAGATGGTATCAGAATGATATTTCCTTTAGAATCCAATGGCGATAAACAGAGTATTTCCAATATCATTGTAGTAAGTGATCCCAATAGCTGGAATCTTCAGATAGAGGGAGTTAAAATAGTATCATCACGCAGTTATATTACAGACAATGAATTCCAGTCACTTAAAAATGTTCGTATATTTAATCTGAGTAACTCCTACCAATATCAAAAAATGGGGTATTATGTATCCCTGCTGGCATCGGCGCGTGATCACAGGATCATTCCAAATGCCACTACCCTGAGAGATTTTAGCAGTCAGTCGCTTATACGTTCTCTTTCAGGTTATATAGATGACGATATCCAAAAAACATTTAAATTACACGATACCGGCAAAATCAGCATCTTTGTCTATTTCGGCAAATCGGTAAATCCCAAGTACAGACAACTGGCACAAAAGCTGTATCATCTGTTTGAAGCCCCCCTTTTACAAATTGATTTTGTAAAAAATGAAAAGTGGCTGATTCAAAAAGTTACTCCCCTGAGTCTTAAAAAAGTTAATCCCGAACATTTGGATAAAGTGCAGGAATTTGCCCTCGACTATTTTTCAAAAAAGCGATTTAACAAACCCAGGTTTAAAAACTATAAATATGATCTGGCAATACTGATTAATCCGGAGGAAAAAAACCCTCCATCCTGCCCGGCAGCATTGCAAAACTTTAAAAAAGCTGCTGAAAAAGAGGGGTTTTACACAGAATTTATAACAAAAGATGAACTTAGCCAGCTTTCAGAATTTGATGCCCTGTTTATAAGAGAAACAACAGGTGTAAACAACCATACATATCACTTTTCGCGTACTGCTTATGCAGAAGGACTGGCAGTGATCGACGATCCATGGTCAATTTTAAGATGTTCAAATAAAATATTTCAAAATGAACGGATGCGCCAGAATAAAATAAAGACTCCTGCTACCATGGTATTGTCAAAAACCAATTATCGCAAATCTAAAAATATTGACCTGAAATTCCCTCTGGTCATTAAACAACCCGATAGCGCATTCTCCTTAGGTGTAACAATGGTAAATTCGATGGAAGAGCTTGACAAATCCTTAGAAAAACTCTTCAAATTATCAGACCTTGTAATTGCCCAGGAATTCATGCCTTCACAATTTGACTGGCGCATTGGAGTACTTGACCAGAAAGCACTTTATGCCTGTAAGTATTATATGGCAAAAAACCACTGGCAGATATATAACTGGACAGATAAAAATAAAGAAAACTGGGGTAATACTGAAACCGTGTCACTTAACGAGGTCCCTGAAGAGGTGGTAAAAACAGCAGTTAAGGCGGCATCGCTGATAGGCGACGGACTATATGGCGTTGACCTGAAGATGATAAATAACGAGGTGTTCGTTATTGAAATTAACGACAACCCCAATATTGATTATGGTATAGAAGATTATATACTTAAAGACGAGTTATACACTAAAATTATCAGATCACTATTTAACAGGATCGAAATAAACAGAAATATTGCACAGTTCGTAACTGTTTAATTTTTTAATTAATGAACAAATAGAGTGTTATGACTGTTTAATTAATTAAATAATAAAAACTTTAAATTATGACATTTAAATTACCGGAATTAGGGTACGATTACGCAGCATTGGAACCGCATATAGATGCGAGAACAATGGAAATTCATCACACAAAGCATCATGCAGGTTACACAAACAATCTAAATAATGCAATAGCTTCAACAGCTCTGGAAGGTAAAAGCATTGAAGAGATACTAAAAGGGGTTTCAGCTCATTCTATGGCTGTAAGAAATAATGGAGGTGGTTTTTATAATCACAATTTATATTGGAATGTAATTGCTCCCGGAGGATCACCAAAGCCTGAAGGTGTTCTTCTGGATGCAATAAATGAGTCATTTGGAACATTGGAAAATTTCCGGGAAGCATTTGTTCAGGCTGCGGTAACGCGGTTTGGATCAGGTTGGGCGTGGTTGATTTTTCAAAATAACAAACTGGTAGTTTCGTCAACGCCCAACCAGGATAATCCGCTGATGGATGTTGCAGAAATTCAGGGAACTCCAATTTTAGGAATTGATGTATGGGAACATGCATACTACCTGAAATATCAAAACAGGCGTCCGGATTATGTTAATGCATTCTGGAATCTAATCAACTGGGACGAAGTTGCCAAACGGTTTAAAGGTTAGTTGATTTTTGGTTTTTTTCCCCGGGGCAGTTGCCCCGGGGTTTTTCT
>CAZLZJ010000151.1:1631-2731 GCA_964563975.1 uncultured Prolixibacteraceae bacterium | reverse complement strand
AGTTTTTCCAGAGCTGATTCTGAAGGAGATTTGCCTGCCAATTCTTTCAGTAAAATCAATTCTTCTGTTTTTTGAACGGCAAAAGCCATCCTTTTTTTAACAGCTTTCGGAAGTCCTTTTTCATCATGTTCATTCTCAATATTGTAGGGGACATGGAGCAACGAACATGACGGAGCCAGAATAATCCGGTCTTCGCCAATTTCTGATTTTGCTTTTTTTATCAGCGCCGGCGTTTTCCAGTTTTCCAATGAGCTCAATATAAACAGGTAACAAATTATGAATGAGTTCTAACCGGTTAAAGTCGGCATGTTTTTCTTTTCCAAGTTTTAAAAAAGATATAGGGCCGGGTAAAACGGGTTTTGTTTTAATACCCAGTTGCAAAGCTTCCTTAAATTCGTCGATTATTTTTGTTCCCGACAAGGAGAATGCCTGTTTTTTTTCAAATTCGGGAACCAGATAATGGTAGTTGGTATCGAACCATTTTGTCATTTCTAACGGCGTAACATCATAACCATTTTTCTGATATCCGCGGCACAACGCAAAGTATAAATCCATTGGGGCAAGTTTTCCCCGAATTTCCTTAAATCTTTCAGGAATAACACCTAATATAAAAGTCATGTCGGCAATCTGGTCGTAAAACGAAAAGTCGTTGGAAGGAATTAAATCGATTCCTGATTCCTGTTGAAATATCCAGTTTTTTTGTCGTTCGGTTTTTCCTGCCTGTTCAAGTTCCGTCAACGAGATTTTTCCACTCCAGTACGATTCGCAGGCTTTTTTTAGTTCGCGTTTTGCCCCAATGCGGGGAAAACCAAGATTTTGTGTAAGCATACATCAATTATTAAATGGTACAACATTAAATTTTGACATGCCTACGCGGAGAAATAAACAGAAAGGTTTACGATAGAAAAAACAAAAAGAAGTTAATTTTCTCGTTCCTAGCTATTGCTCTATACCGCGAAAGCAATTGCCGTTCAATAAAATAAGACAGGTCTCCTGGCTTGTCCGTTTCACAACGCCTTCCCATCCCAAAAAGTTGAAACAGTGACTTTCATGTTGTAAAACCGTAGTTAGACTTTACAGTTGCGCGACAGCTCGCGATT
>CAZLZJ010000151.1:0-1531 GCA_964563975.1 uncultured Prolixibacteraceae bacterium | reverse complement strand
AAACCAGAAAACAGATCAGACCGTTTTAAATAAGTAGCTAATATCTTTCAGGCTTCCATCTTGCTGAATTTGGAATAGATGCTGATTGCTTGTACCGCTTTTCAGGCTTCCTGATTTCTCATCGTAACTACCCAGTTTAATGAACTGAAAAATCCGGGTTTCAAATCCTTCTGGCAACCTGGCACAACCTGAATACCATGCCACTTTTATTTCCGGATAATGAAGTCGCATAAAATTGGCTAACCCGGCAATCCGTTGCGGGTCTATGTCCCCACCCATAAAACAAAAACAGGTGATTGCCGAAGCATATTTTTCCATCAATAAAATGATTTGTTTTTCGTTTAGTTCCTCTCCGATATCTTTTTGCAAGTGCGGGCTGTGACAACCTTTGCAACGATTCGGGCAGTTAGTTATATTAACTGCAAGAGTAACTTCGTTCGGAATTTCCTGAAAAACAATATCGTAGTTGTAATATTTAAGCATATTTTTTAATCTGTTTCTCTTTTTTCTGCTCTATCTTATTTTTTGCGTAGTACCTTTTGGCTGCTTCTTTTTGGCGTGCATCCGAAAAATTGCTGATCCGCTTCATATAACCAATAATGCGTGTCAGGTAGTCGATGTTTTTACTTTTGCATTTCGGGCATTTTTTTAAATAGCGTTTATCAATATGTCCGCAATCGTTGCAAACAGTATTCGGAATATTGAATGTAAAATAATTACAACCTTCCATGGCTGCAACCCGGAGCAGCTGGCGATACTGAGCCCCACTTAAATGTTCTTCGAGGTTCGCATGCAAGGCCGAACCTCCGGTTAAATGTTCGATGTATTTTTTCCCGTGAATCCTGAACTTATCGATAATATTCAGCGACTCGTCCTCAACAATGTAGAAGTAACTGTTGTAGCAATCGCGCGGGACAAAATAGCCCTCTTCACGGTCCCACTTTGCATGTTTTACACCTACGTTTTCAGCAGGAATCATTTCGCAATTGAACAAGGTATCTTTTGAACGGTATTTTTTATTGTAAGTTTCGATTAGTCCAAGGATTTCCTTAGTGAATGCTGCATATTCAGGATTATCATTTATTGCAATTTCTAAAAATTCAGCAGCTTCAACCAACCCGTTCACCCCAATAGTAAGGTACTGGCGCCCCATATTGATGTACCCGGCATCAAACAACGGGAGCATCCCTTTTTGTTGCAATTCTTTCAGGTTTTCGTTGTAACCCAATTGTACTTTATGTACCAGGTCAACCACTTCTTCCAGGAAATTGAGGTAAGGTATCCGCTTTCGTTTAGCCTGCTGTACACAGCGGTTCAGGTTAATGGTCAACACGCTTTTCGAACCCGTTGAAACACCGCCTGCGCCCAATGTGTAGCTAAATCCGTTATCCTGAATTTCGTTACGCAAACGGCAGCACGAACTTAAACTGTCTGCATTATCACTCAGATAAGTAAAAAACGAATGTCCTTCGGCATACATTTTTGCCGTAAAATCACCATATTCTTTATCTTTCACATCACCATTTTCGGC
>CAZLZJ010000150.1:0-2780 GCA_964563975.1 uncultured Prolixibacteraceae bacterium | reverse complement strand
AATTTTTCATATCTTTACTGTGCTGTTACTAACATTTGCTCAATGAGGCGCTTATACAACCAGCTTTTAATAAATTTTCTTATTACTTTGGCTGTTTATACCTTCTCTGCTTTACTGCATGAAGGAGATTTTATATACAGTTTTACAAGGTTTATTAAACCCGGGTTGATTTTTTATGCCTTGCACCTCTTCATATCTCTTGCCAACCGTAAATACGAATATAATGAAGTGCGCTACAGCTATAAGAAACTCGGCTTTCTCTACCTGCACTCATGGTTATTCACTACCGGCATTGCTTTACTTATTCTGGTTACCTGCCAGATAACCTGGATATCAAGGCAGTTTCTGCTGACAAATATATTCGGACTGATTGCTGTCGAGTTTATCTTCATCACATTAGTCGGAATATTCAGAAAGTCGGTACCCCTTCGTGATCCGGATGAGATTGATACCGCGGGGGTTATTGATGTGGCGGCTCTCTATCCGGCAACTCCCCGCGAAGAGCATCATAAACAAAAAGAGCAGGCTATAAAAATTATCGGCCGTGCCGGCGTGGAGTTAACGGAACTGATCTCTGAATATATCCGTCTTGATACCGATAAAACTTTAGTGCTTAACACCGATACAAACGACGATATACTTGCTGCTCCTTTTGATTTTTACACAAGTGTTATCAATATCCATAAAATAAATAATATCCGCTATATCAATAAGTTCCTTGAGGCTGCCAACAGCCGTCTTCCAACAGGCGGAATGATAATGGTCAATGCGGAAACCAAAGATCAGAGGAAAGAGAGGATCATGACTAAATATCCTCCCCTGCTGAATATATTTTATTATTTTGGCGACTACTTGGTAATGAGGGTGATGCCTAAGATGCCCATAGGCAAAAAGATATATTTTATGCTTACCAAGGGGAATAAGCGCGTCATCAGCCGTGCGGAGGTATTGGGGCGCCTTTACTCATGCGGATTTGAAGTTGTTACGGAACAGATACTCCAGGGCAGGTTATATGTTTTCGGATGTAAAAAGAAACTGCCGGTATTTAATACCGACGCCACTTACGGCCCGCTGATCTACCTCAATCGTATCGGTAAAGAGGGAAAAATGATAAAAGTATATAAGCTGAGAACTATGCATCCGTTTGGTGAATATTTACAGGAGTATGTTTACCACAAAAACAACCTCGATATCAATGGCAAGCTGAAGGATGATTTCAGAATTACCACGGCCGGCAAGTTTTTCAGAAAATTTTGGATTGATGAGCTGCCAATGCTTTATAACTTTATAAAAGGGGATCTGAAAATTGTTGGTGTAAGGCCGCTTAGCAGGCACTACTTCAGTTTATACACAAAAGAGCTTCAGGATAAGCGTATTAAATTTAAACCCGGGCTGATACCTCCGTTTTATGCAGATATACCTCAAACTTTTGAGGAGATAATGGCTTCGGAAATGAAATATTTGGAGGCGTATGAAAAAAGTCCTTTTAAAACCGATTTCAGATATTTCTTTATGGCAATTTATAATATCCTTCTCAGGAAAGTCCGGAGTCAGTGATTTTTAAAAGATTGGTATATTTTTTATCCTTTGACATACTGTTAACAAACTTATAACTGCCGCCGGCTACTTTCCAAGCTTCCTGAAATATTCCCCTATCGCCTTCCGGCTTCCTATTTTTTTCCTGATATAATATCTTGAATATTTACTGAAAGGGGCTGTTGCAAACAGGCGGAATATCTTAATAATCCGCTCTGAGTTATATACCGACTTCGAGTAAAGGTTAAATAACTTCGGATGATCCTGCAAATATTCGGTTTGCCTTATAAAGCGGCGGGCTGAAGAGGTGATGGTATGCCCTAGCAATTCAGATTCATTAAAAACTTCCGAAATATAATGACAATAAGTATTAAACATATTGCCATATTTCCGGAGCTGGAGGCGGATTTCCGGAGCGGACTGCCTTTTGGAGATCAGATAAAAATCGTACATCCCCTTCATTATAAGTGACCGGTAACGAAACTCCCTGTCATGCACCTGATCATGAATAAAACTGAGTATCATCTGATGTTTGGGCGATAAAACCCATGCCCCGTCAATTCCCGGTCTCTCCTTTTCTGCAATTATCTCTTCCACCGGCATTAATTTATCATACTTTGCCGGAAGCGGGGAGCTGTGCAGCTCAATAAAAGCAACAGCCTTTGGGTGGTAAAACCCGGGCAGGTGGTGATGCCCTTCAAAATCCTCCGGCTTATCATCTTCATCATTTAAATACCCGTTTTCAAGCAATATTGATGCTGCATCATAAATATAAGGCTCCGGAACCATAATATCTATATCTGTCATCATGCGGTCGCCCTGATCATGGTAAAGGCCCTGAAGCAGGTGTCCTGCCCCTTTCAGGAAAACAGGCTCAATTCCGCGGCTGTTGAACAGTTTGGTTATATTCCCCGACTGACTGAGAATCTTTTCATTCCGATTATAATTGAGGGAGTGAATTTTTTCTAAGTATTCAAAAAGATCAGCCGGAATCAACTCAAGAAGGCCATGCCTCTTAAAACCGGTAAAAAGCGCCGGTAATACAAGATGCTGACTGCCAACCTGGACAAATCTCTCCCAAGGCACAACTCCCTCTTTAACAGTTCTCCTCACACTATCTGCTGCTACAGGATCATCATCCATCACAAGGCACTTACCAATAAAATAAAAGAGATTAGATATATTCATCGGCATAATGGTGCAATTATGCATTTTGAATGCAAATTTAAACCTTTTACATAATC
>CAZLZJ010000149.1:1356-2822 GCA_964563975.1 uncultured Prolixibacteraceae bacterium | reverse complement strand
TATTGAAAGGGCAAAAGCTACAGAAGGCATGGATGATCAGGCGATAGTTAAAATGGTAAGGGAATATTTATGAACTTGCAAATTGATAAAATAAAAGAGTCTGTTTTAAGATTCATACGCGATGCCGGTGATTTCAGATTGGCAAAAAAGGAAGATTCACCGACAGAAGGCCTTCCGGCGAAACTGATAAAAGAGTATAATAAAACCCGGAAATATACCCATTCAAAGCTGATTTGCCATGCTCCTTTTAAAAGTCTTTATTTCACTCCGGAAGGGGAAATATTTTCCTGCTGTTATAATCGTTCACATATTTTGGGCACATATCCGGAGCAAACAATACCGGAAGTTTGGCAGGGGGTTTCAATAGGGGAGCTTCGCAATGCTTTACGGGCAAATGATCTCTCAATGGGCTGTTTTTCATGTCTTACTCAAATCGGGGAAAGAACTTTCAGCTCGGTGATGGCAAAATATTTTGATGACTATCCTCTCCGGAAATACCCGTCGCTTATGGAGTTTGAGCTGAGTAATGTGTGTAATATGGCTTGTGTGATGTGCGACGGGCGCTACTCCTCCGTAATTCGCAAAGAGCGGGAAAAACTACCTCCCATCCGTAATCCTTATGATGACTCTTTTGTTCATCAGCTTGAGGAGTTTATTCCTCATTTGAGTAAGGCTAAATTTCTGGGCGGGGAGCCTTTTCTGATAAATATCTATTATGACATCTGGGAAAAGATTTTGGAAATAAATCATAGATGTGTTATTTCCGTACAGACCAACGGTTCAGTATTGAACGACAGGATAAAAAGAGTTATGGAGAGAGGAAGATTTCATATCACTGTATCGGTAGATGCCGTTAGCAAGGAGGTTTTTGATAAAATCAGGATAAAAGGTGATTTTAACAAAGTGATGGATAATATTCGATATTTCCATGCCTGGAGTAAAAGAAATAATGCCTGGTTTGGGGTAGTTACATGCCCGATGCAGCAAAATTGGAAAGAGATACCTGATATAATCAATTATTGTAATGAAATGGATACCGGGATAACTTTTAATCGTGTCTGGCAGCCGCCTCATTGCGCTTTATGGAGCTGTTCTTCCGGCAGACTAAAAGAGATTTATGATTTTTACTCAACTATCCGGTTACCTGACAAAACAGCTGTACAACGCCAAAACAGACAACAATTCATTGAGTTGAAAAATCAAATCCTGCAATGGTCGGAACAGCAAAAACTTAGGGAAGCACAATATTCCCTGTTTGCCGGGATGGATAACGATACTTTAAAAAGAGAGCTTTTAAAAAAGATTGGCTTACATGCTGAAGTATTGTTGCCTGAAAATAAAAGAGAATTATCTGAACAATATGTGATAGAGAAAGCAGAGAGGGTATTAATACGGTTTTCTGATCATAAAAATTACAGGGAGATGTTATATAAGCTTCATGAAATTCCCGTAACTGTTCTATATGA
>CAZLZJ010000149.1:0-1256 GCA_964563975.1 uncultured Prolixibacteraceae bacterium | reverse complement strand
AATAAAATCGTTCACGGCCTATGGATCGGCACCCGGCTTTCGCAGGTGGAGCTACTCTGCATACAATCGTTTATACATAACGGGCACTCTTTTATTTTGTGGACATACGATGAACTGGAAAATGATATTCCGGAGGGATGCCTGGTAAAGGATGCAACCGAAATTATTCCCCGCGATCAGGTATTCAGCTACAGGAATAAAAACCAGTTTGGCCACGGTAAGGGAAGCTATGCCGGTTTTTCTGATATTTTTCGCTATAAGCTGCTGTATGAGCATGGGGGGTGGTGGGCTGACATGGATGTGACTTGCCTGAGGCCGCTGGATTTTGAGTCTCCTTATGTATTTCGTACGCATCACGACCTGAAAGTGGTGGGTAATATTATGAAGTGCCCTCCTGAAAGTGAGCTGATGCTGCGCTGCTATAACAGGGCTATAGCAGAAGTTGATGCCGATAATCGTGACTGGAATAAACCTATTCAAATATTGAACGATGGTATTGAAGAGTTGGGTTTGCAGAAATATATTATGGAGATTTCAAACCATGACAGCTGGAATGACGTACGAAAATTGGTGGCAGGGAAAAGAGCGGTACCTGCCGATTGGTACGTGATTCATTGGGTAAATGAGGAGTGGCGCCGCAATGGGATCAATAAAAATTATGCCGGGAAAAATTCTGTGCTGTATGATCTTTATAAGCTTTATGGAGTGCCGTTACAAAAACTGCCTTTAAAAATACGCTTTACAAATCGGTTGAAGCTGTCGTTTACTCTGGCTGCGGTTAAATATTTGTGGTCTGTGATTTGGGGGCATGTGGAGTATTACCTGCGCAAATATTTTCCAAAATCTTTTGATACTGCAAAGTAACAGTTTTCCAGCTTTTTACTGTTTTGATTGATGTTTCAGGCTTCTCAGGCTTCATCCGGTTTTCATAAAAATTTATTAGCCGGTTTGCTAAATATTGCGGATTGCGGAAGGGAACAAATTCTCCGTTCACTCCGGCTTGTATCATATCTTCAAAGCCGCTGGCACGGGTAGCTATGAGGTAAACCCCGCAGCTGAGTGCTTCTAATGCGGCAATGCTCATACCTTCGTTTAGTGAGGGAGCCGCCATAAGGTGAGCTGACTGGTATTCAACAGTCATTCGACCGGCAGGAACCTTGCCTGTGAACTCTGTATTTTCTGAGAGACCGTTTTTTTGTACATAACGCTCCATTTTTTTTCTCAGGCTGCCGTCACCAATAATATGAGCTTCAAAA
>CAZLZJ010000148.1:0-2826 GCA_964563975.1 uncultured Prolixibacteraceae bacterium | reverse complement strand
GCTAAAATCCCCTGCCCCGATTTTAATGTAATTTCTTTTTCGAGTACTGTCAGTGAGTGGCTTGCAGTGGCGATATTGCCTGCTAAGTCGGCAATGCCGTATGTTCTGGTGATGGTATATGGGCAACTATCCGAATTTCCGGTTTCGGAGATCAATCTGAAAGTTGAGTTGTTGAGGCTGCAATTGTCGGAAGCTTGTCCGCCGGCTTTAATAAATTCATCAAGGTTTGAGAATGGTGCAGGAACCGGTTCTTCACAAAATAAAGCTGTATCGGCGGGAGGAAGCAGTAAGGGAGCTTCATTGTCAACAACGGTAATTAAAAAAGAGGTATCTTTTCTGTTTCCTTTTTCGTCGCTCACCGAGTAGCGTACCTCCGTTACTCCTGTGGAAAACCTGCTGCCGGGCTGCCGGGATACTGACCATTCCAAATTGTTGCTTGGCGTGCAGTTGTCAACTACTCCGGGTTCGTTCCAGTATACAACTGCATCACATTTTCCCGGTTCTGTACCGGTTGTGATATTTTCAGGCAAATTGATAAATCTGGGAACCTGGTTGTCGGAAATGGTTATTGTAAATGAGCAGGTGGATATATTTTGCTGAAGGTCTGTGACTGTGTATGTAATGATGGTTGTTCCTTCATTGAAGGTATAGTCGTTTATCATATTGAAGCCTGCCGGAGGCGATCTGTCTTCGGTGGCTCCTTCCATCTTCCAGGTAACAGCGGCGGCATTGTTACGTGAATATGTTAAGTTCAATCCGTCAGTAATGTAGCTTGTGCATGAATTGATATCTGTGTAAGTTGAAATATCCGGCGGACAAATAATTTCGGCACCCTCTTGTGCCATAAGGTATGGCAATGTTGATAAATCGGAGATAAACCGATTGAGGGAAAATGAATTTTGATTCTCTTTTTCAATTTGCCGGCCGGCCGGGTTTTCACTGTCGTTTAAGTTAATCGGGAAAGGTGTGTTAACAGGATGGACAATAGAGATACCTTTTGCATTGGATCTACTTTCCAAAGCAACAGTAAAAAAGAATAATGCCAATACAATTACCTTAATGACTATTATGTCACTACTGTTGTTAACCATTACCATCACCAATTGCTTTGTTTAAGAACAAAACAATGCAATTTACATCTTTATGTTGAATTATATATAATGAGGCTTGATCTTTTTCCCGAAAAGCAGTTATATTAATGCAAAAAGTTCTTTTTGAAAAGTACCTTTGCAGGAAAACCATTAAGTCATAAATGTTATTTTTTATATTTGTTAAAAATTAAATTTATTAAACCAAACAGCTGTTTCCGAATATCTGATACTGCTTGTTTATTAAACTTAAATAATATTCAGTAAAAATGAAAAGACTTTTTTTATTGCATTTATTTATTTATTCCATAGTAGTTATACAAGCAAGATGTGAAATTTCAGAAAAAAAAGCTAAAGCAGACTCATTGCTTGAAAGTTCAGATGAGGAAGTATTAAAAGTAAATCCCAAGAGAAGTGTTGAGTTTGCAATGGAAGCCCTTGAGCTGAGTGAAGCGGCAAAGTACTGTGAAGGAAGAGCTAAAGCTTGTTTCAGAATTGCAGACGCACTTTTTAACCTTGGTGATTATAAGGAGGCTCTTGAGTATCTTTCACTTGCAGAGAAAGAAAAAAAAGTATTGTCCGGGAATCCGTTTCTTGCTTCGGAAATTATCATAATTCGCGGAAGAATTTTTGGTAGTATGGGGCTAAATGAAAACTCACTGCAAGAATTTCATAAAGGATTAAAATATATAAAAAAGATAAAAGAAAAAGATGACCAATACTATTTATTAGCCCTGTCTTATGATAATCTGATTGAAATATTCAAAATAACCGGTAAACACGATTCTGTGTTGGCATATATCAATAAAGGCATAAAGCTGCTTGAGCAAATGGATGAATCTTCTGTTTTCAGAAGCCGGATTAATATTTACAGCTGTCTTGGTGAATATTATACAACACAAAATAATTTTGATTCGGCTGCCTTATGTTTTAACCATTCATTGCTGATTGCAGAAAAATATCAATATCCGTATATATCAAAAACTTATATTCTTTTGGGAAATATGGAGCTTGAAAGGGGAGATGTTGATTCTGCACTGAATTTTTTTTTTAAAGCTTTAAAAAATCCGGGAACAATAAATTATAAAGTTGAGTCTCCATGTGTATATAATAATATCAGCCGGTGTTACGAGTTGAAAGGAATTGAAGATTCTGCCGTTATTTATAATGAATTGGCATTAAAGACTGAAAATATAATTAACAATAATAAAGTTAAAGCTGCAGAATTTGCATTGAATATTATTTTGAAAGATAAAATAGGGGAAAAGTCAAAGAATAATAGATATTTGCTTTGTGTAGCAGCTTTTTTCCTTATTTTATTATTATTGATAACTAACTTTTATTTTGTTCAAAAGAAGAGGAGCAGGAAAATTATAATCAGCAAAGAGACCGAAGCAAAAAAACTTGAAAAAAAATTGAATAATTCATTTATTGATTTAATTCAATTGGGAAAAATTGATGATCCTGCCTTTATTTCAATGTTCCGGGAAGTTTACCCGGAATTTACGGAAAAACTGTTGGGAAAACATCCTGATCTGACTATTTCAGAATTAAAACTTTGTGCAATGATTTTTTTAAATTTCACCTCAAAGGAGATTGCACAAAGTATGTTTATACAGCACCGCTCGGTACAAACAAAAAAAAGCAGGTTAAGAAAGAAACTGAAAATTATGCCGGGAGAAGACTTGCAGCTATATTTTAAATCATTGGTCTGATAAATTTCGTTACCGCTTTATTA
>CAZLZJ010000147.1:0-2923 GCA_964563975.1 uncultured Prolixibacteraceae bacterium | reverse complement strand
AGAAGTTTAACCAGTCAGAAATATATAAAGACAACAAGAAAATAATAGAAAAAAACTTCAGAAGTGAATAAAACACAGTTATATGTTATACTGATAATGGTGATTACAAAAAGGGTGATACCTGTTGGCGATTTATTACGATTTACATATTAAATCTTTGGAACATATATAGTAATTATGGGGGAATTCAAAAATAAAATTGCAAATTATATATACAATTCAGATGATCCCAAAAAATCAAGGAAAATAATATATGATGCGCTCAAGAAGCTTCCCCACATCAAGAAGGATAAGTTTTAACAAATAGCCACAAAAGAAATAAAAAAATTCACAGGGATGCAAAATCAAAATTTATGTATCTTTGCAAATAACAAGGCAATGGAAAGTGTACAAAAAAAGTATTTTTGTTACTAATTTGTTACCCGGTATTTTTCATTGTTTTACTGTTCTTTGACTATCAACTACTTGTATATCTACCGGGGCTGACCGGTTTTGACAGCGGGTAGAAGAGGCAAGTAAGCATGCAGGGTTTTGATTGTTGACCCTTATAAATAATAATCAAAATTTAATTGGCGAAAACAATTACGCTCTTGCTGCGTAACCGAATTACAGTAGGTTAATCGCTTAATCCCCGCACTAGGTGCAGGGACAAGACATCGCCCGGGTGCCGTTGTTTCGGGGCGGCCCGATCAGGTGGTGCAGGATAAACCGGAACTAACAGGAATATAGCTTCGCTGTTCCTGTGAAAATTAAGAAGCTAAGATAATGGTCGGTGGTCCTGATCCTGCTATTATTCGAAAATCAAGTCAGGACTAAGCATGTAGAAAGCTTGTGGCTTCCTCGTTTGGACGCGGGTTCGACTCCCGCCAGCTCCACAAAAGACTCTAACTCTATTAGTTAGAGTCTTTTTAATGTAATGATGCAGCCAAACTAAACCGTATCCAATTAGCAGAGCATGCAGGAGTTTGGAAGACCATGATGTATGATATAGAAAAAGGTAAGGAATATGTATTTGAATACTTTGAAGAATATAAAAGATTTGTACCTAAAGACATTCGGCCTGATGCGTCCAACTAAAATCATATAGTTTTATTTATTTCTAAATTTTCCAAATGAAACTTCTACCAAATAATAAATATCGTTCATCGTCTATGTAATGACATATTGGTGACTATCAATTATGCTTGGTTCACTTATTTACACAACAAATCGCACTCAATATTTTCAAAAACAAACAATAAGCGCTCACTTTTATTGGATTGCACCTATTTTGTTTTATATTGCGCTTGTAATTTTTACAAAATGAGAAATAACGCTCACTTTTCTCGAATAGCACCTGTTTTTCATGGAAGGCGGTGCCCTGAAGATGGTTATATTGTAGGATACCTTGCAATTATAGATAAACTTAAGCTGAAAGTTCCAATTCCTTTTCAAATAACCCTTGTTTGCAATCAAAATAAAAACTACGAAACCGGTGAATGGAAAATCCTTCCAAAATCATATTTGCCTGAGGACAATTCCGAATTAACTGAGATTGAGGCATTATACAAACATTTGGTATTTGCCCTGAAGTATGAAGGCATAAATCTCCTGATTTTTCGAAGAATTACTCAACACTATACAACGAAACAATTAGTTGACCTTGTAAATATTGAACCAACTGGTCAATACAGCAGAAAAATCTGGTTTTTAATTGAATGGATATTAGGAAAAGAACTGGAAGGAAAAGCAGACCTGACACGAAAAAGTTATATTCCTTTAATTGATGAAAAGCTCCAATATGCAGTAGAAGGGGAAAAATCATCCCGTCATCTGGTAATTAATAATCTTCCCGGGACACCAGATTTTTGTCCTTTAATCAAAAAAACGAACAAGCTTCAACAATATATTCAAGCTCAATTTTCTGAGAAAAATAGATTATACCTTAAAAAAGTACATAAAGATATTTTACAGCGGGCTTCCTCATTCCTTTTGCTAAAAGATTCAAAAGCATCATTCACAATAGAAGGCGAAAGCCCAAAAGCCAAACGTACCGCCCGTTGGGGACAAGCCATAAGACAAGCAGGAACCAGGGATTTAAGTATTGCTGAATTTATACGACTCCAACAAATTGTTATAGAGAATACCCGTTTTATTGATATGGGATTTCGTAAAAAAGGAGGCTTTGTTGGTGAGTATAACAGGACTACAGGAGAGCCCCTGCCTGAACACATTTCAGCGAGATGGCAGGATATTGAAACTTTAATCAATGGATTAATCGCAACAAGCAACAAGTTATTACAAAGCGAATTTGATGCTGTACTTGCGGCGGCAATTCTCGCATTTGGTTTTGTTTTTATTCATCCATTTGTAGATGGAAACGGAAGAATACACCGTTATTTAATACATCATACCCTGGCAAAAAAACATTTCTCACAACAAGGTATAATTTTTCCCGTCTCAGCTTCTATTCTTAACCACATTGATGATTACAGAGTTGTGTTGGAACAATACTCCCATCCGCTTCTTGATTTCATCGAATGGAAAGAAACACAAGATCATAACATAGAAGTACTAAATGAAACCATTGATTATTATCGTTACTTTGATGCTACTTTTCAAGCAGAGTTCCTATACGATTGTGTAATCGATACAATCGAAAATATTATCCCTGAAGAAGTTACATATCTTGCACAGTACGATGATTTTAAACAATTTATTGATAATGAGTTTGAAATGCCGGATAAAATGGTTGCCTTATTGGTTCGATTTTTAGATCAAAATAATGGAATACTTTCAAATAGGGCCAGAGAAAAAGAATTTAGCGCATTAACCGACGCTGAAATAAATCAGATAGAAAGAAAATACAATGAAATATTCAAACAATACTAAATAAAAAATCAAGCATTTACACTTTTTGATGCAATTGATAATTCTTGAAACC
>CAZLZJ010000146.1:0-2954 GCA_964563975.1 uncultured Prolixibacteraceae bacterium | reverse complement strand
ATCTTTGTACCCCGGACGAGATTCGAACTCATGACCTACTGCTTAGAAGGCAGTTGCTCTATCCAGCTGAGCTACCGGGGCAGCTTTTTTTGTGGTGCAAATATATAAAATTTGAATCTGTTTAAAGGTTTTTGTATAAAAATAGACTCAATATTCAATAACAAAATCACTATAATAAATGGATTCCATTAACCGAACACTTTTCAATCATTTCATCAGGCCATATACTTGACTGTATTTCACCAATATGCGCCTTTCTCAAAAAAAACATACACAAACGTGACTGCCCAATGCCTCCTCCAATTGTAAGCGGTAATTCGGAATTCAATAATTTTTTATGCCACATCAAATTTTTACGTTCTTCTAAACCTCTAACTCTAAGCTGGGTAAGCATTGCATTGGGATCAACCCTAATACCCATGGAAGATATTTCAAATGCACGCTGTAAAACATCATTCCATAAGATTATATCTCCGTTAAGACCTCTATACCCATTTACCGTCGGGGTGGTCCAATCATCATAGTCGGGCGCCCTTCCGTCATGAACCTCACCATTAAACATCTCACCACCAATACCTATGACAAAAATGGCACCATATTTTCTTGAGGCTTCATGCTCCCGCTCAAAAGGTGTAAGCGCAGGATACATCTCTGCCAGCTCTTCAGCATGAATAAATGTTATCTCTTCAGGCAGAGAAGGCTTTATCTTCGGATAGTTATCTGATACATAATACTCCGTCCGAACCATGGTAGAATATATCTTCCGGACTATTTTCTTTAAAAAATCTAAATTTCTCTCCTCTTTTAAAACAACCCGTTCCCAGTCCCACTGATCAACATATAACGAATGAATATTGTCAAGTTCTTCATCTGGCCGTATGGCATTCATATCTGTATATATCCCGTAACCGGCTTTCATTTCAAGATTTGCTAACGCCAGTCTTTTCCATTTGGCAAGCGATTGTACAATCTCTGCTACTTCATCGTCCATCTCTTTAATGGGAAAAGATACCGGACGCTCAACACCATTCAAATCATCGTTAACACCGGTTCCCTTTTTAACAAACAGTGGCGCTGTTACCCTGCGTAATCTTAATTCTGAAGAGAGGTTTATCTGAAAAAAATCTTTGATAAGCTTTATTGCTTGTTCAGTTTGAATAATATCTAAAACTGAACGATAACCTCCCGGAATATATAACTTCATATTATTAAATTTTATATATTTCTTGCAAAAATAGTTTTATTTTAGAAATTTGCAAGTTAAACTGCAATATCTGTTGCAAAACATTTGATTTCTTAATAAAATTATAGATTATTGTAATTTTAATCTATGATTATTTTCTGTCCGTCATAAGCAATTTCAACATTTGAAGGCAGCAAGCCTTTCAGAGAAGCATGCCTGCCAAAACTGTGACTCACATGAGTAAGGTATGACCTTTCAGGCTTTACTATATCAATAATTTTCAGGGCTTCTTCAAGATTAAAATGAGAAATATGCTTTTTTATCTGCAAGGCATTGATTATAAGCACTTGTGTTCCGCTAATTTTTTTCAGCTCCACTTCAGGTATCAAGTTGGTATCTGTTATATATGTTAAGTTACCCGTCCGGAATCCATAAACAGGAAGCTTATGGTGATAGCACCTTATCGGTATAAATTTTACTTTATCAATAAAAAAAGATTCACCATTAATAAGATTTAAATTCATCTTTGGTAATCCGGGATAAAAAACATCAGAAAAAACATAATCAAATATTCTAATGAGAGCCTTTTGTACTCTCTCTTCTGCATAAATATCCATTGTTCTTTTTTGAAGCCAATTGTATGACCTGATATCATCAAGTCCGAAAATATGATCGGCATGCTCATGTGTGATAAGGATGGCCCTGAGAGAACTGACCTGCTCACGAAGCATCTGCTGTCTGAAATCAGGACCGGCATCAATAACAAAGTTCTGTCCGTTTACCTTTATGAGCAGTGAAGCTCTTAATCTTTTATCCTTTTCATCTGAAGATATGCACACCGGACAATCACACCCTATAACAGGTATTCCCTGAGATGTCCCGGTTCCCAATAAGGTGGCTTCGATCTGCATTTTTATAAATTCAAGCTCACAAAATTAACAAAACAGTAATTAAAACCGTGAATTTCCGTAATTTTACAAAAAAAATCAAATATGACCGCCTTATATCTTGTTCCAAGCCTGCTCAGTGACAGTAGCTGGCAATTGGTGTTACCTGCAGCAGTTGTTCCTATCCTGACAGAAACAAAATACTTTATTGTTGAAAATGTACGTACTGCCCGAAGATTCATGAAACTGATTGATAAAAATATTGATATCGACACATTAACCTTTTTTGAACTGAATAAACATACCGGTCAACATGAAATAGAAAATTTTTTAAAACCCGCCGAAGAGAATAACAATATGGCGGTAATAACCGAGGCGGGATGTCCGGGTGTTGCCGATCCGGGCGCAGAGGTGGTACGGTTAGCTCATAAAAAAGGGATCAAAGTGGTTCCGGTAAGTGGTCCTTCATCAATTATACTGGCTCTGATGGCATCAGGTCTAAATGGTCAAAACTTTACATTTAACGGATATTTGCCTGTAAAAAAAGATAAGCTCAAAAAAACTATATCTATCCTGGAAGAAAAAGCCGTAAGAAAAAAACAGACCCAAATTTTTATTGAAACTCCCTACAGAAATAACCTGTTGTTAAGCAGTTTGCTGGAAGAGTGTTCAGCAAACACACTCCTTTGCATTGCCGTCAACCTGACCGGTAACGATGAGTTTATTTCAACAAAAACTATTCAACAGTGGAAAAAAAATATTCCCAATATTGATAAAAAACCTGCAATCTTTTTAATAGGAATATAATATTGGGGAGTATTTCACAAAGTATGTAAGTTGATAATCTGAAGGGTTGAAGTCCGGACTTCAACAATTCTGCAAAA
>CAZLZJ010000145.1:1626-2960 GCA_964563975.1 uncultured Prolixibacteraceae bacterium | reverse complement strand
AAATTTAAAATTATGAGTACTGATAAGACTATTTCCGGCTTTAACCGCCGTGACTTTATTAAATCAGCAGGCATGGCTACTACCGGACTTGCCATGGCTCCGGGCTTTTCGTTTTCAACAGTAAATGCGGGGAAGAAAATCCGTATAGGATGGATAGGAATGGGAGGCCGCGGTGTTCAGATCATGCGTTCGGCTCTTGCTACTGGTTTTGTAGATGTAGTAGCTGTATGTGACATATTGGAAGAGCGTAACACAATTGCCCAGAATATAGTAGTAGAGGCCGGCCAGCCTAAGCCCGAGGCATATGGCCGCGGGCCAGAGGACTGGAAACGTATGATGGACCGTAATGATCTTGATTCTGTTATATGCAGCGGGCCACTGGATTTGCATGCTGCCAGTATGATAAGGTGTATGGAGAAAGGTATTATAGGTGCCAGTGAGCTTCCCATATGTGATGGTATAGAAGAAGCATGGGAGCTTATTGAAGTTTACCACCGTACGGGAGTGCCGTTTATGATGTTGGAGAACTATATATATCGAAGGTTTGAACAATTGATAATGAACATGATTCACCAGGGAATATTTGGAGAAATATCTCATTGCACTGTAAGTTATATGAATGAGAGCCCGTATATTATGTTCGATGAGGATGGTAACTTATTGTGGAGGGGGAAGGAGCGTGCACTTCGCAATGGTAACCAGTATCCGACACATGCCGTGGGCCCTGCTGCCAAATGGTTAGACATCAATCGCGGCGACAGGTTTGAGTATATGGTATCAATGGGTAGCCGCTCATTGGGCTTAAATGAATATGCAAAGAGAACACTTGGAGAAAATCATCCCTTTTCCCACAAGAATTGGCCGTTGAATGATGTAAATGTTACATTGGTTAAAACTTTTAAAGGGATAAGTGTGGCTGTGGTTTACGATGCCATACTTCCGCGCCCGGGAGAATATGTGCAGCGCATACAAGGAACTAAGGGCTTGTCATCCGGAACACTTGGTTCAGTACATATTCAGGATCGCAGTCCTTTTAAGAAATGGGAGGAAGCTAAGCTTTATTATGATGAGTTTGATCATCCCAATTGGAAGAAGCATGGTCAGACAGCCGGAGCATACGGCCATGGCGGTGGTGATTATATAATGTTTATGGATTTTGCCACAGCCGTGATCAATAAACGCGATTTAACTGTTGACCCTTATGATGCAGTAACCTGGAGTACATTTAACGACCTTACAGAAACTTCAGTGAACAATAAAAGTCGCCCGGTAGATTTTCCGGATTTTACATTGGGTCGTTGGCAAAAGCGTAAGCCATTACCGGATGTAGCAGT
>CAZLZJ010000145.1:0-1526 GCA_964563975.1 uncultured Prolixibacteraceae bacterium | reverse complement strand
ATGGTATAGTGTTTTATTTGTATAAAGGAGAGGATGGCAAACAGCATGGATTGATAGTATCGACCAAGGAGGCTCAGCTGCAGTGGCAGAATCCTGTAAGTTTAGTTAATGCAAGCAGTACAGTTGATGGTCCGGATAATTATAAGTTGATGACAAACAGCCCTGCAAAGGATTGGATCATTTCCAATTTCGGAACTGAATGGTATCTTCCCACACTGAATGAATTGAGCCTGATCTGGGTAGCCCGCTTTACGCTTAATGAGACTCTTGAGAAGGGTGATCACACTCTTTTGTCGGAAGATGGTTATTACTGGTCGAGCCGGGAGCGTGGTGAAAGGTTTGCATATTTTTTTAATTTTGAGGATGGAGATCCTTATGCTTACAGTAAAACTGTTAATTATTCAGTACGCCCGGTAAGGGCGTTTTAGGCTTCTTATATCTGATAGACTATTTTAATTTAGTCGGGAAATATCAGACATAATAAATATTAACCAATAAAATAAAAAATGATGAAAGTAAGCAACAGTTATAGATCAGACACTATTTCAAGGCGTAAGTTTATCGGGACAACAGCTGCATTAGGGAGTATTGTTTTACTTCCCGGAGGTTTGACATCGTGTAAGGGCTCATCATCCGACAAACCGGATTCTAAATTTGCAGGTGTTCAGATAGGGGTGCAAACCTATAGTTTTCGCAGTATGCCTTTTAGTGCAGAAGATATATTGGGCTATCTGCTTGATTGCGGTTTAAACACATGTGAATTGATGGCAGACCCGATGGAACAATTTGCAGGCATACCGCAATACCGGGGGCCATCTTATCCCCGCGGGAAAGAGCTGACCGATCAGCAGAAAGCTGAATTGGAAGCTGCACAATCAGAGTTTGCCAAAGAACTTCGCTCATGGC
Organism: uncultured Prolixibacteraceae bacterium; assembly: GCA_964563975.1. Lineage (GTDB taxonomy): Bacteria > Bacteroidota > Bacteroidia > Bacteroidales > Prolixibacteraceae > JAAYJR01. Next base: position 620 of record CAZLZJ010000145.1, on the reverse strand, counting down.
GTAGCTCAGTATCGATGAATAAGTTTAAGGAGCTGCGCAAGATGTATAATTCTGCCGGTGTGGATATTCATTTATCAAGATTGGGATCTCCAACGTGGTCAGATGAGGAGATTGATTATGCGTTTAAGGTTGCAGATACACTTGGAAGCCATGGGCCTAAATGGGAGTTATCACTTGAAGCGGTGGAACGCCTTGTGCCATTTTGCAAGAAGTACAAAATGCAAGCCCATTTGCATAACCACTATCAGGTGGCAGAGCCGGGATTTAGCTATGATACTTATCTTGCATACAGCGACCGGCTGATGATAAATTTTGATCTTGGTCATTATGTGGGCAGCTTAGGCAAACACCCCAATGAGATAATAGAGAAGTACCATAACCGGATAGTAGCAATACAAATAAAGGATAAAACAGGACCGGATTCAGATCCGCCTAACACTAATATGCCTTACGGACAGGGAGATACTCCTCTTGCTGATATTTTGCTGCTGCTTAAGAATAAGAAATGGCCTATTATAGTGGATATTGAGCTTGAACATAAGATACCTGAAGGATCAAATGCTGTAATTGAGGTTAAAAAGTGTATTGAATATTGTAAAAATATTCTATTGGCATAAAGA
>CAZLZJ010000144.1:0-3050 GCA_964563975.1 uncultured Prolixibacteraceae bacterium | reverse complement strand
TATGTAAGTTGATAATCTGAAGGGTTGAAGTCCGGACTTCAACAATTCTGCAAAAAAAGAGCTATTAAACAACGGTTTTAAACTCGATTCAGAACTCGCCCCCGTTGACTATTCCATTCTTACTATCTTCGGATAAAAGTGGCCCAAAACTTCTACCAGATCCTTTTGATACTCCATGACTTCAAAAATGTCCTTATAGGCAGAAGGCGCCTCATCCGTACCTCCCCCGATAAGTTCAATATCTGCTTTTCGAAGGTACTCTTTCATCTCAGACTCAGAAATAGTTCTCTTTGCCTGCCTCCTCGACATAAACCTTCCCGCACCATGTGATGCGGAATTAAGCGACTCCTCATTTCCTTTACCCCTCACAATAAATGCAGGCGATGCCATTGTTCCGGGAATTATTCCTATATCATCCGCACCGGCAGGAGTGGCGCCTTTACGGTGAATTACCACTGTCTCTCCCGTGCCAAGCTCCTCCTTCCATGCAAAATTATGATGGTTTTCAATAATAACCAAAGGCTCCTCACCAAAAGCATCTGCCAGCCTTTTATGTATTATTCTGTGGTTAGCGTGAGAATAATCTCCTGCCAATAACATAGCAGCCCAATACTCTTGTCCCTCTTCAGTATCCAGATCCAGCCAGGCCAGCCGGGCCGGAGCCCCTTTAAGATTAAGCTTCTTACCGGCGACATCAGTATAGTGTTTACACACCTTTGCGCCAAAATTACGTGACCCCGAATGACTGAGAACTGCAAAATATTTGCCGGGATCCAAATTAATTTTATCTGAATGCCGGCTGATGACCACATAACCAACATCCACAAAATGATTACCGTGACCCGAAGTGCCCAACTGTTCTGCAAATTTCCCTTTCAGTGATTTTAAAAATTTAATTTCACGAAACTCATTACGATCTAAAAGTTCATGCTCTTTTATATCTTTAAAAACACCAAGACCGAACCGTGTTTCGGAAAGTAAAATTTTCCTGATATTTTTTCTCTCCTTTTTTATCCTTGCAGGTGATGATTGAAACACTGAAAGGCACATCCTGCAGCCAATATCCATACCTACGCCATAAGGAATTACAGCATTGTAAGTTGCTAAAACTCCTCCTATGGGAAGACCATAACCTACATGAGCATCTGCCATCAGAGCTCCTCCGACAGCAATTGGAAGTTTCATCGCAGTTTCCATCTGATAAATGGTTTCCGCATCAATATTCTCTTCTCCGTAGATTTTAAAATCGTGTGTTTTTCTGCCCATACCTGCAAATTTAACCATTAATCCCCAATTAACATATTTTATAGAGTCATACGAAATAAGAATTAACTATTTTTGAAAAATATTCACCATCATATGATGAAACGAATATTTTTGCATATTGGTTCACCTTATAAATATAATTAAGCCAATTTGAAATCACTGATAAGATTAAATTTTTAACCTTGATAAATCGTTAAACTATGAATGAGGGTATTTTGCTTGTTGCCGTTTTGATCATTTCCGTGCTCTTTATTATCCTTGGAACTACAAAACTAAAGTTACATCCATTTATCTCATTGTTACTGGCTTCATATCTGGCAGGGGTGCTGGCAGGTCTTCCTGTTAACAAAATAGCTTCCACGATTACCGAAGGATTCGGATCTATTATGGCCTACATTGGAATTGTCATTGTTCTTGGTACCATTATCGGCACGATTTTGGAAAAATCAAATGCAGCCATTAAACTTGCGGAAATTGTAATGAAAAGTGTAGGAAAAAAATTTCCCGGACTGGCAATGTCAATCATCGGATATATAGTTTCAATTCCTGTCTTTTGTGACTCAGCATTTGTAATTCTCTCCTCATTGAAAAAATCCTTAGTTCATAAAACCGGGAAACCATCGGTGGCACTATCGATTGCGCTGGCAACAGGACTTTATGCTACTCACACTTTTGTGCCCCCTACACCGGGTCCGATTGCTGCTGCCGGAAACCTGGGGCTTGATGATCAGCTGGGGCTGGTAATCCTTTTCGGACTTTTTATTGCATTGATTGCCATGATTTCAGGGTGGCTGTGGGGGTCAGTAGCCGGCAAAAAATATAAAACTACTGAAGATGATCCGCAAGAGTATAAAGCTGTTTTGCAAGAGATAAAACTACCCTCTTCAGTGCTTTCCCTGTTACCAATTGTAGCACCTATCATTCTGATTGCTCTCCGTTCGGCTGCAGCATACCCTTCTTATCCATTTGGCAACGGATGGGTATCGAAAACTTTATGTTTTACGGGGGAACCTGTAAATGCACTATTAATAGGATTTCTGTTATCTTTTCTTTTATTTCCGGAATTCAACAGGAAAACCCTTACCGGCTGGGTTGGCGACGGCATCTCTGCTGCTGCTCCAATCTTACTGATTACCGGAGCAGGAGGAGCATTTGGAGCTATCCTGAAAGAGACACATATTGGCAATACTATTGGCGATATGCTGGCAGGATACAGCCTTGGTATATTCCTGCCATTTATTATTGCTGCAGCATTTAAGACTGCCCAGGGATCATCCACTGTAGCCTTAGTAGCTACGTCGGCCTTAATAGCACCGCTGCTGGGAAGTATCGGACTTGAATCTCTATATGGAAAAGTATTAAGTGTTATGGCTATCGGAGCCGGTGCCATGACGGTCTCTCATGCAAACGACAGTTACTTTTGGGTTGTCACCCAGTTTTCAGGAATGGATGTTAATACAGGATATAAAACTCTTACGGCAGCTTCTCTTATCCAGGGGGCAACATCAATGATAGCAGTATATTTATTGAGCTTGCTGTTTCTATAATGACAGTTACATGGTCTGTTTTCCGAAACAAATAAAAGGAGGATAAAACAACTTCACATATTTTTAATTATTCTGCGTAACTTTAAAATTGTATCTCCCTGATTTTAGCAACAGGCAAATTTTATTATTATCCCGGTATTTTATTTCAATAAATGGATTTTCCGGTATTGGCCTGTTACCTTCCGTTATCTCAACAGCTTCGGAAAGAAAAAGAGTTGCAGTGCTGTTTGGAGGAAT
>CAZLZJ010000143.1:0-3054 GCA_964563975.1 uncultured Prolixibacteraceae bacterium | reverse complement strand
AAAAGGTATATAAGAAATAAATAATCTCCGGATATTTCAACAAACCGCTCCATAACTTTATACTGAGCGGTTTGTTTTTTATAAATTCCCGATAAGCTGCTCAATATACTCTCTTGTCTTTTTTGCCTCCGCGTTTATATAAGTCAGCTCCCCCTGATAAAGACCTTCAACCACAAGAGGGCCTTTCCTGAAACCACCTTTATATAAACGTTTCAACAACCGGGGAAAATCTACCATGCCGCTCCCCGGAGTAACAGCTACATCTTTCGGCATCTTAAAATCTTTTACGGACATACCAAATACAATATTATCAATATATTCAGCATCATCAACCGGATCTATTAATCCATCCGAATAAAAACAGACATTTCCCGGGTCATACCATAAACCAAAATTCTTATGGTTTACCTTTTCTATATATTCCCGGCAGCCTGCCCCGGTGCTGTTAACTCCCCCATGAGTTTTCAGGCTCAGCCTGACGCCTTTCCCTGCAGCATAATCACAACACTCTTTTATGGCTTCAAAATATCTGCCGGCCAATACCGGATCGGTAACACCTCCCAAATGCACTATGGGAGCCCCAAGTCCTGCCGTATTATCGATCCATCTTTTTAACTCTTCTATCCCTTCACTTACCGAATTACCAACATTAAAACCACCGGCAGAAAGTGATGCAACTTTCATCCCCCTCTTTGTCACTTCATTGCCAACAGCCACAGCTTGCTCAACAGTTGTTTCTAAAGTAATAATCCTGCCACCCCTGTCGGTCATGATACCTGCATATTTATATCCAGCCTCAGCAATACCATCTAATGCAACACGATAATCATGATCAAACCAGGGCCTTGTATAACAGGCAATCCGATAATCCGTTTTTTTACATGAGGAGAGTATTGCTCCTGCTGCTGCAGACATCACAACCTTACCAATAAAGTTTCGGCGTGAAATAGTTTTAAAAGAATCACTTTCTGCCATTTTCAATAGATTTAAAATTATATGATCAGTTGATTGGAAAAAATACTCCTATTTTTCCGGAGGTAAAACCTGATAAATTAACTCAAGTGTTTTCTCCACAAGCTCCTGCCCTCCTTCAGGCCCAACTAAGGTACTTGCAGGAACCGCCCCATATGCGCTTCCTTTAACAGATCTTTCTGTAGGCAGGTATGTTCCGCCTCCGGCAAGCTGTACAAGAAAGGTCTGGATTGCAGTGCTGCGTGCTTTAATTCTCATGCCATAATCCAGATACAACTCAAACGGATTAGTAGCTATAACTATATCACCAAGCCGTACAACATGCAGTTCCGTTGGAAGTTTTGGCTGAATCTTTTCAAGGTCATATCTCTCTTTTACACTCTCTCCCCTCCTGATAAATGTATAAGTCCTGGTAATGTCTCTATACCACCTCTCTTTTTCCTTAAGTGAAGGATTTTCATTCAGCTCCTTTAACATCTTCTCATACTGTTTTCTGTACTCTTCAGCCTCCTTTAGAGATTCATCCACATCTTTTTGACTTATAAGTCTTCTCGACAATTCAGCCTTCTCCATCTTATGTGCCAGAACAGGATCCCAATTGATATAATCAGGCATAAACCGGTAAACTTCAGTCACTGCATCTGCAATCTGATTAGCTATCTTTTTTCTATACCCCATTCTTAATCTTAATCTCTCTTCTATAGTATCAGGCACCGGATACATCATCTGTTGCATACGTTGCTCAGCCTTAGCTCCAACCATTATTACCGTTCCCTGATCCCCTGCAGATCCGCATTGTGCATATACAAAAATATCATCCCCCAGCCTTTTTTTCAGCTCTTCCCTGGTTTCATGCCAGAAATCGGAACTTATAAAAAACTCACCTCCCGTAACCTGGCAATCTGCAGCAATATTGATTATTACTCCTGTAAGGTTTTTCTTACTGTCCCAGGCATATAATAAGTTTAATGTATGATCTTCAAATCCTTCAATATGGCTGAACCCCGGTCTGTTTGTGCTTCCCGTTTTTATTGTTTCACCGGTCAGTTGCGACTGAAGCCTGTTGCGGGCAACCACCGCATGACCGATTCCGTAACTTATGCCACCGGGTTTGCGATTATTCCAGGCATCCTCTGCTCCTTTAGCTATCTTTTTTGAAATAAAATCAAGGCATTCGGCCGGTGACATCACATCCAGCTCAACCCCGTAAATACTTTTTGAATCAGGTGCTGAACTTACATATGGAGCTGTGTGACTATGAGTTGCATGAATAATGATATCCTCAGCTTTCAATTCAGGCAAAGACCCTGTTACCAAATCCCTAACCCTGTCACGTAAATTGTCTTTCGACCCACCTCTCATATCGTCGCTAATACTCACTAAATCACAACTAATCATAATCACCTTTTCTGATGTGGAGCCACTTCCACTTTCAAGAGCCATAGTAGTTGCATATACATGATCATTCACCCCTTCTGACACACGGGCATGAAACTGCCCGCTTACCAATACCGGTCTATCAGGCGTAATATCAACCATAGACCAGCCAACTTTAAAATTTTCTGCTAAAATCTCCTCAGTAGCAGACACTTTCTCTTTTTCCCCTGAACAGCCGCTCATTATTAACGAATATAAAAAAAACGGCAAAACCAATCTGAAAAAATTTAAATAATTCATAGTTTTATATTTTTAATCAAGTTAAATTTAGTGCTATAACTATATATAATAAACTCTCTTTCGGTGAAATTTCAAATATAAGCAAATTTTGATGCAGAATAATAATTTAAGTATGTCAAAATGAAGAGGGAAAACCGCTCCCATTACAAATAAACAAACAGTATTTAAACTTCTTTATTAAATATTTTTGTCAATAATGTTATATTTGACATTATATTTATTTGTAAAGTGTCCGTTAATTATAATTTTGATAAAAAGAGATAAGCATTCTTAATAAATCTAAAGGGAAGAATATAAATTGATTCCACTATTTTTCTCTTAGATTAAATCAGAACCGGCTTAATTATGCCTTATAAAATATTTAATTTAAATCATATAAAACACTAACGATATGAAACGAATACT
>CAZLZJ010000142.1:0-3149 GCA_964563975.1 uncultured Prolixibacteraceae bacterium | reverse complement strand
CGGGAGCTTGTTTATTGCCCGGATAAGGTGGAATCAGCCTAATGAGGCATTTTCATGTTAGCAGTTTTAAAAAGGTGATTATTTATTATTAATATTAGTTATGGATAGAAAAATATTGTTTGCAGGACTTACTCTTGTTTTTTTTGCTTCATGTAAACAAATTGATTCAGTCTTTATTGAGGCTGAAAGTTTTGCTGACCCGGGAGGATGGGTTAACGATCAGCAGAGTATTGATCAGATGGGCTCTGCATATCTTATGGCACACGGGCTTGGTGTTCCGGTTGAGGATGCGGCGACTTATGCAGAAATACCGGTGAAGGGGAAGTACCGGGTCTGGGTGCGCACACGTGATTGGACAGCTTCAATGAATAAAAAAGAGAGTCCCGGAAAATTCAGATTGACAATTGACGGCAAACCTTTGGATACTGTTTTTGGAACAGAAGGGCAGGACTGGCACTGGCAGGATGGGAAAAGTGTTAAATTGAATAAGGGGAGGGTCAGGATCGCCTTGCATGACCTGACCGGGTTTAATGGAAGATGTGATGCAATATTTCTTACCAACGATTTAAGTTTCAATCCTCCCAACGACCCGGAAGAGCTGAGTGAATTCAGACGTAACCGGTTGGGGCTTCCGGAACAGCCCGATGCAGCGGGAGAGTTTGACCTGGTTGTTGTGGGAGGAGGTATGGCAGGAGTATGCAGTGCAATAAGTGCGGCAAGATCAGGTTGCAAGGTGGCACTGATACAGAACAGGCCGGTACTTGGGGGCAATAACAGCTCGGAAGTGAGGGTAGGCCTTTCGGGATTAATTTTTCAGGAGCCTTATCCAAATTTGGGATTGCTTGTTGATGAAGTTGGATCGGTTGGTCATTGGACCCTTTGGGAGGCAGAAAGGGATCCGGAATCTGAAAGGAGCAGACGGATATTGGAGATTATCAGGAATAATCCCGAAAAAAAGATACACAATGCCGGACCTGCCGCTAATTACGGAGATGATAAAAAATTGCAAATGGTACTAAATGAAAAGAATATATCTCTCTTCCTGAATACACATATTTTTAAAGTAGAAAAGATTGAAAACAAGATAGTTGCTGTTACCGGAAAAAGTATTGTTACCGGCGAAGAGCTGCTCTTTAAAGGTGCTCTTTTTGCCGACTGTACAGGCGACGGGAATTTGGGGTTTCTGGCAGGGGCGGATTATAGTGAGGGCCGTGAGAGCAGGAGTGAAACGGAAGAGACACTTGCCCCTGAAATATCTGATAATCTTGTAATGGGAACTTCCGTGCAATGGTATGCAGATGAATATGATGGGGCACAGGCATTTCCTGAGTGTCCGTGGGCTATCGGGTTTACCGAAGAGACCTGTCAGTATCTTACCCGTGGCGACTGGAACTGGGAAACGGGATTTTTTATGGATCAGGTGAATGATATTGAATATATCAGAGACTATGCACTGTGTGCTGTGTTTGGTAATTGGGACTATCTTAAAAACAGCAGCAGGGAAAAAGAAAAATACAGGAATTATAAATTATCCTGGGTAGCGCATATTGGCGGAAAAAGAGAGTCGAGACGTCTTATGGGTGATTTAATTCTTAAGGAACAGGATATTTTGAACCGGGTTAAATATCCGGATGAGACATTTACAACTACCTGGAGTATTGACCTCCATTATCCTAAAGAGATTGACGGATTTGCGGAAAAACCATTTTTGTCGGTTGCCAAATCGAAAATAATTGAACCTTATGCGGTTCCGTACAGATGTCTCTATTCAAGGAATGTAGACAATCTTTTTATGGCAGGCCGTAATATCAGTGTTACACATGTGGCTCTTGGCACTGTGAGAGTTATGAGAACCGGAGGTATGATGGGCGAGGTGGTTGGTATGGCAGCACATCTTGCCACTAAATATGAGACTATTCCACGCGGAGTCTACGAAAATCACTTTGATGAACTTAAACAGTTGATGACAAAGGGAGTGGGGGGTAATGGCAGTTATGCCGGTGATCAGGTTTTCAGATAATAAATTATAAACTTTTATATAAATGAGATTTTTACAAATTTTAATATTGATTGGTTTGATATCTGTTGGTTGTAATAATGCACCTCAAAGATCGGTTGCCGAAATTCCGGATGATTCCGTTCCTGCCTATAAAGTAGACCCGTTTTGGCCAAAGCCTTTACCCGGTAATTGGATACTTGGCCAGGTTTCAGGTGTTGATGTTGACTCGAAAGATCATATTTGGATAATTCACAGGCCCGGATCTGTTGACGCCAATGAAGGTGATCCTTCATGGTTTTCAAAGGAGTTATTGGTTGTTCCTGCTCCGCCGGTTCTTGAGTTTGATGCCGAAGGTAACCTTGTGGGCAGCTGGGGAGGCCCCGGAGAAGGGTATCAATGGCCTGATCTTGAACATGGGATTTTTGTTGACGGTGATAATAATATCTGGATTTCAGGAGCAGGTTCTAACGACCATCAGGTGCTTAAATTTACATCTGACGGACAATTTTTGCTTCAGATCGGACAATCAGGCAAAACGGGAGGAAGCAACGATACTGAGTTGTTAGGGCATCCCGCTGAGTTTGATGTTGATATGGATAATAAGGAAGTATATATTGCTGATGGCTATCTTAATAAAAGGGTTATTGTTTTTGATTCCGAAACAGGAAAATATAAGAGACATTGGGGAGCATACGGGAATGTGCCGGATGATTCCGTTCAGCCTCCTTATGATCCGGCTTCCCCTCCTTCTCAACAATTTGGAGGGGTGGTTCATGCTGTCAGGATCTCTAACGACAATCTTGTTTATGTATGCGATAGAAGTAATAACCGCATACAGGTTTTTCAAAAAGAGGGTACTTTTATAAAGGAAGGTGTAGTTGCACCGGATACCGGAGGCGCAGGATGTGCATGGGATATTGATTTTTCGCACGATCCGGGACAAAAATATATATTTATGGCCGATGGCACTAATCAGACAGTCTGGGTGCTGGAGCGGGAGACCTTAAAGGTGAAAGACCATTTTGGGAGGATTGGCAGATATGCCGGGCAGTTTATCTGGTTGCACAATATTACTTTAGACTCACATGGAAATATTTACACGGCAGAGGTAGGCACAGGTAAACGCGTTCAGAAATTTAATCTTCAATGA
>CAZLZJ010000141.1:0-3217 GCA_964563975.1 uncultured Prolixibacteraceae bacterium | reverse complement strand
CTTAATATATAGTTCAAATTCCGGAAAGTATTACTAATAATTAAATGACTATTTTATTTATTAATTTTTTAGCATTACCTGAAAATATTTTTTCCTTTTCTAAATCAGATATTGGTAAATTATTAATGACATCGACAGCAAATTTCATTTGCATATAGCTTTGCAAGGGACAATCAGTACCAAATACAATATGATCTGCTCCTATGAGCTCAATCATTTTTTCCATTACTCCAGGATATACATACATTAAAAAATGTGCTGTATCTACATATATATTCTCGCATGCATATTTACTTACGGTTTCCATCCCCTGATAATTTGGAAAATAAGGATAAAGGCCATTTTGAAAAATACCTGCCATATGGGCCATAACAAATTTTGTATCAGGATGCCTGGATGCAAATTTTGCAACTTCACCTGCATCAGAAAATCCTGTTCCTGGCATACATGATACATGAAACAGCATAAGATCAGTCTGCTCTGCAACTTTATCTAAAAAATTTTGCGCCATTAAAGATGATAAGTTGTATCCATGATAATCAGGATGGACCTTAACTCCAATGAATTTGGGCTGTTCCAGCAACATTAAATCATCGATACTTTCCGGGAATATAGGATTGACCGTAACATAGCCTAAAAGTTTTTTTGTTCTTTTTAAAGCTTCCGCAAGTTCTTTGTTACCCTCCCGGACATCATACATTATTGACCGGGAAGAAGAGACACAAAGGTAATCAATGCCTGATCGCTCCAAATGATCTTCCAGCTTTTTTTCGTCTGCTTGCCAAAAAGGTGCAAAATTTATATTGCCTAAATGGCCATGAACATCTATTATCATAATATGTTAATTTGACGCTTATAATTTGACAATTCCTCCGCTTTACCATCAGTTATAATTATTCCATCTTCCCAACGGAATCCCATTGAACTATTTGCAAGAAACACGTCAACCATAAATACCATACCCTGCTCAAGGATGAAATCGGAATTTGTTTCAACAAATGGATATTCGCACTCCATCTGGCCACATCCATGTGCAGGACCATAAAGAATAGTATCACCATAACCTTTTTCAGTTATATAAGAGTGAACTTTGCGTGCAACTTCACCGGCTATTAAACCACTTCGCATCAAATCTATTGTCATATTTTCAGCATCCAGACCAATTTGCATAAACTTTCTTATATTATCAGGGCAATTTCCAAGTACTACAGGCCTTCCAATACTTGCGCTGTATCCGGACACTTTTGCTCCAACACTGAAATGAATTATTTCTCCCTCCCGGACTTTGCGATGTGTTGGACGGCTTATTGCCTGGGTTGAGTTAGGTCCACTGCAGCACCATACGGGGTATCCGGTAGTTTCAGCTCCCCCGGATAACATAGCCCCGGTTGCTATTCCTATAAGCTGCACCTCGGTCATGCCGGGTTTAATTTCATTTAAAACAGCTTTAAAACCAAGCTCCGAAATCCTTGCAGCTTCCCTTAAACAATCTAGTTCTGCAGGACTTTTTTTAAGAGTAACTTCTCTTACTAATCCATCAGCTTCAACAATGTTATTTTCTCCTGTTACCGCAGCAACATTCTTATAAATCGAATGAGGAAACATATGCCATCCGGATATCCCTATTCGTTTTATACTACTTTCATTTAAAAGCTCTTTCCAATCTGTTAAGGTAGTGCCGGGATAATCAGGATTTGAGGATTCCCTGAAATCTTTCATTTTGATTATGTCTTCTATTTTCGATCTGCTTTTGGCGTATGTCATACTTTCCGGACCTATAAGAAGAATTGGTTTCCCTTCTTTGGGAATCAATACTGCGGCTGTCTCAAAACTAGGCCAGTAATCCGAAAAATACCTTACACCTGCTGGTTCACTTTCAGTTGAAAATACTAAAACTCCATCCAGATCTGTTCTGGAAATAATTAATTGTAATTTTTTTACCCTTTCGATAAACTCGTCTTTTGAAATAACAAATTGCTTCATAATCATATTTTTTAAAAATTTATTCTTCATTATAAACTTTATACGCCCTGTACCCGAAAACGGTTACCACAACAAAACATATAAATGGCAGAATAAAAGAAATCCTGACTGCCGGAAATGAGAAAATCGTTTTTAAATCTATTATAGCTCCCATTACCGGGGGCATAACCGAACCTCCAAGAATAGCCATAATCAATCCGGCTGCTCCTAATTTTGCATCTTCCCCAATCCCACGAAGTGCGATACCATAAATAGTTGGGAACATCAAAGACATACACGCCGATATAGCTATCAATGAATACAAGCCTAATATACCTTGAAAAAATATAGTCCCTGCAGTGAATGTCATACCACCAATTGCTAAATACAATAATAATCTGCTGGGAGAAACATACTTAAGAAAAAAGGTGCAAATAAATCTGCTGGAAACAAAAACCACCATTGCCACTATATTGTAACTTTGTGCTTTCGCTTCGGAAAAGCCTAACTCTGAAACAGCATAGTGTATAATAAAAGTCCACACCATAATTTGAGCACCTACATAAAAAAATTGAGCAATTACTCCTTCATAATATCTTTTCCTTTTAAATAAACGTTTCACTGTTGGAATAAAATCCAACATTTTGTCCTGGTCGCGATTGCCTGGTAATTTAGCTATAGCAATAATAATAAATAGAATAACTATAACTCCTGCAATAACAAGGTATGGCAATCTAATATATGATAAATCACTTATAGTTAATGCCCTGTATGCATCAGAACTCATAAGCAAACGCTCTTCAGTGGATGCTGTACTTAAATTCTTAAGGATTACCTGTTGTGCAGTGAACATACCAATTAATGATCCCATGGGACCAAATGATTGGGATAAGTTTAAGCGCCTTGTAGCAGTCTCTTCCGGTCCCAATGAAAGCACATATGGATTTGCACTTGTTTCCAGAAATGAAAGTCCGCAGGTTAGTACAAAATATGCTAGAAGAAAGGGCCAGAACATCATAGTTAAACTGGCCGGCAGAAAAAGAAGTGCCCCTATTGCATACAAAAACAGTCCCATAAGAATGCCAGATTTATATGAAAATCTTTTTATAAATAAGGCTGCAGGAAGAGCCATTGCAAAATATCCACCATAAAAGGCAAATTGAATAAGAGACCCTTCAAAATGACTCATATTTAAAATCCTGGGAAAAGCATGAACCAATGGATTTGTGACATTTTCACCAAATCCCCAAAAAGG
>CAZLZJ010000140.1:0-3275 GCA_964563975.1 uncultured Prolixibacteraceae bacterium | reverse complement strand
GCAGTCAAAAGGCTATTCCGGTGCATGCTGGGGATATAATTTTGATTGGCAGGCACGCGGCGGATTATTTTTCCCAGAATATACGCCAACTGTGGTGGTTACTTCTTTTTGCGTATCTGCTCTGCTTTCGGCTTATAAAATCATTAATAACAAAATATTGTACAATACGGCATTATCTTCTGCTCACTTTATTTTAAATGATTTAAGTAAAACTTTTGCAAATGGCGGATACATACTTTCTTACAGTCCGCTTTCAGGTAATAATACAGTTTATAACGCATCACTTTTAGGTGCCAAAACTTTGAGTTTATGTTACAAATATACCGGTAATAACACATATAAAGAAGAAGCATTCAGAATAATTAATGCTGCATGTAACGGACAGGCTAAAGATGGCTCCTGGATTTATGGTTTAGGGCCTACACAATCATGGATTGACAGCTTTCATACCGGATATAATTTGGAAGCCTTACAGGTTTATCAGAATTTAACCGGTGATGAATCATTTAAACTTAACCTGAAAAAAGGATTTCAGTTTTATATCCGTAATTTTTTTTTAGATGACGGTACTCCTAAATACTATCATAACCGAACCTGGCCGGTTGATATCCACTGTCCGGCACAACTGTTTGTAACTTTACATATGTTAAATAAATTTTATGATAACCGGATTTTAGCAGAAAGGGTTATGAAATGGACAATTGAAAATATGCAAGATAAAAAAGGTTGTTTTTATTATCAGTTGAAAAAAATATTTTCAAGTAAAATATCCTATATGCGTTGGAGCAATGCCTTTATGTTTTATGCGATGTCGTATTATTTGCTAAAAAATGATAATGAATTGTGCTTTTAAATTTATATCCTGAAAGTGTTCTTGGCTACCATACTTCTAATTTACATTACTATATAGCAGGGATGTCGACCCAAGATCAATTAGTTTTTATAAATAGTTAATTATGAAAGGCTTACAAGTTACTATTTTTATTGACAGGGAATTTTTTCCGAAAAAGTATTTTAAACTGTTTAAAAATTCTAAAAAACCATACATACATCCGCTGAAGTTGCTATAAAGTACACCGTCACATGGGTGATAATAATTATTTGTACCGGATGTTTTATTACGATTCAGTTCCTTTTGACAAAAGAGTGCATAACCCGATTTTCGGTAAAATTATCGATTTTGCAAAATTAGACCGGGCTAAATTTCGGAATGAATTTTTCGAAAAATTAAAGAAAAAAAGAAAGGTGGCCTCAGGCATAAGGGAATTGATATTAAAATTGAAGTGGATATCGCTTCAATGGCTATAAAACGGTTGGTGAACAGAATAATACTTTTTTCGGGGGATTCTGATTTTGTACCTGTTGCAAAACTGGCCAGAAAAGAGGGAATTGACTTTATTTTGGACCCGATTTGGAATCCGATTGACGACAACTTGTTTGAATATACAGATGGATTAAAATTAACCTGTCTCAGACCATTAAAAACCGAAAAATGAAGGATGTCCTGATTAACAGTATTAGGGTTTTTAGTTTTTCTTCCCGCAACGAACTTATAAATTATGTAGAAAAGGAAAAGAAAAATAAAAAAGGATTCATTTCTTCATTTTTTAAAGTGATTTTTAGAAAAATATCATATATGCGTTGGGTACAAGCATGAACGTTTTATAGAATATTTTAAAAATATAAACAGTGAAAATATGGATTGATTTAACTAATTCACCTCATGTTAATTTTTTTAAGCCATTTATCAAAAAATGGCAAAAAGAAGGATATAAAGTTATAATTACTACCCGGAATCTGGCCAATACAATTGACTTAATTGAACAAAATGGATGGGAATACACTGAAATTGGCGGACATGCAGGTAAAAATAAATTAAAGAAAATACTTTACTTCCCTCGTAGGGTATTTCTTTTATGGTTGTTCCTTAAAAAAAATAATCCGGATATCGGTATTTCTCAAAGTTCCTTTTATTCTCCAATTGTTGGTAAATTGATAGGGTTCCCCACTATTTATCTGAATGATAATGAGCATGCAAAAGGAAATCATATTGCTTTTAGGTATGCATCTTTAAATATTATTCCTGAGTTTTTAAAAGATCACGCAAGTTTGAAAAAATGGAATAAAAAGTATAAACTCGAATACTATCCGGGAATTAAAGAAGGCATTTATTTATCGCAGCTGTCTTTAAATAAAGTTAAAAAAAATAATTCGCAAGACAAAAAACATATTTTCATTCGCCTTGAGCCATGGACAGCTCAATATTATAAGGGAAAAAACAAGTTTTTGGATAATTTGATTTTACAATTGAAAAAAAATTACTCTATAACAATTTTGCCTCGAAGTGTTGAACAAGCTGTACATTATAAAGCCCAAAAATTTTTCGGAGTACTTGTAGCCGAAAAACCTATTCCGTTGGAAAATATTGTAAAAAAATGTAGCCTGTTTATTGGTGCAGGCGGTTCAATGACACGCGAATTGGCATACTTGGGTGTTTCGACTATTTCAGTTTATCAAGATGATTTATTAGAGGTAGACAAATATTTAATTAATAATAATTACATGGTTTTTTTATCATCTCCAACAGTTGAAAATATAGAAAACATAATAATAAGAAAAGTTATTTTAGTAAATAATGATTTATTCAAGATGGGGAAAGTAGCATTTCAAATGATAAACAATAAAGTAAAAGAGTATGCAAAGAATTAAGCTTGCTATTATTGGAGCCGGTCGCATGGGTATTACTCATTATTCTATAATTAATAGTCATCCAAATATTGAGATTGAATCTGTGATTGATCCTTCAATATTGATACTGACAATAATGGAAAAATATTTACCGATTAAGACTTATAAAAGCTATAACGAATTTTTTGAAAAAACAAAAGCAGATGCTGTTTTAGTTTGTACACCACCTGATTTACACTTTCCAGTTATTAAAAAAGCAGGCGAAAAAGGCATTCACGTATTTGTAGAAAAACCATTTACATTGAATTTTAAAGAGGCTTTAATACTTCGTGATTTTTTTTTAAAATCTTGTTTGATAAATCAGGTTGGCTATGTAAATCGTTTTAATGATATATTTTGTAAAGCAAGAGAATTGATCGATACAGGTGTAATCGGAAAAATAATTCGATTTAAATCGGAAATGTTTAGTTGTACTATAACAAAGTCCAAAGGAGGGCCAGGCTGGCGTGCATCAAGAGAAAGCGGAGGAGGGGCTGTTTTTGAAATGGCATCACATGCTATTGATCTTATTATTTATTTAATAGGTA
>CAZLZJ010000139.1:0-3281 GCA_964563975.1 uncultured Prolixibacteraceae bacterium | reverse complement strand
TACGGTTGACTAGCTTCCACTCTTTTAGCCAAATACCCCATAGATTACTGAAAATTATTATAGATGACATATGAATAGACCAGCTTGCAAATGAAAATTTACCCATCTTAGTCTCTCCCATTCCATAGAAAAAAAACTGACCATACCACATCAGTCCGCTTAAAGCTGTCATTATATAATTCCTTGCCAGCATCTTTGATGGTCCTCGTCCATAATCCCCAAAAGAACGGTTCCTGCACATGACTATCAAACTATAAACAAAGTTTGTAGTAAAACCTCCTCCAAGTGCAAGAATCAAAATAGGATTATTCACAAATACACTAACAGTGCCTGCATTAAGAGCTTCTGCCGATATCGGCTTACCCGCATTAATCGCAATAGCCATGCAGCCGCTCATTATACCTCCTAAAAAAGCCATCGTGTAGCCTTTAATAACAGAAAATTCCTTAACAGACTCCTTTTTCTCATCTTCTGTAAGTATCCTGTCCTTTATCATCCCTGCATATCCACATAATACTATGCCTGCAACACTTACCAATAAACCAAGAACAATGATCCCGCCGGGTAGAGTAGTTACCAACAACCCTGCCTTCTTATCTAATATAGCAGGAACAAGAGTCCCTACTATAGCACTTAACCCAAGAGAAATAGATTGCCCGAGAGATAATCCGATATATCTCAAACCCAGACCGGCACCCAAACCGCCAAAACCCCATAATATACCAAAGATGTATGTTCGTATCAAACTTCCAGAAGGACTCTGCCTGAGTATCCCAATTATATCAGGTGTTGTGAAAAATGCACCTACCCACGGCATCAAAAGCCATGCAACTAGGCCCATAGTAATCCAATAGGTCTGCCAGGACCACTTTTTTACCAAATAAGACGGAACATAAAAACTGGCAGATGAAAATCCGCCTATCGAGTGAAAAATTATTCCTATTAGCTGATGCATTATATTTATACTTTAGTCAAGATGAAAAACTTCATGTAATATCTCTTCCCTGCCCTTCTCCATATTGCCTTCATCACATTCAAGAATCTCTGCCATATACCTCCACCATCTCTGCATCACACTTGAGGCAGCCAACTTGCTAAATAATTCTTCATCTTCTATTTCATAATATCCAAACAGGTAACCCGTATCATTATGAAGATATATTGAATAATTGGCTATCCCATGCTCTTTTAACTCTCTGTATAACTCAGGCCATATCGGGTTATGACGCTTTTCATATTCCTTTGAATATCCCGGCCGGACACGAATCAAAAATGCCTCTCTTCTCATTTATTTACTTGTGAATATAACAACTAAATATTATACTCCTTTGCCAGAGCTTCTGCCGTCAGAAAACGGCCGCCACGATCAATAAGCATAGTCAAGAGTTTCTCTAACTCATTCAATGCTTTGGGACCACAGTTCTTAACGATAAAAGGCAAGGGCTTAACACTGCATTCCCCAAAGGTTATCAATCCCTGCGGCATCGGATAAAACTCCCAGGGGTGAAGATAAAAACAGAGAACCGGATGCTTGTCCCTGTCTCTTACATAATCAATAAAACCATCAGCCTTTTTTATTAAATAATCTGCACCTTTTGTCCTGTATAACGGCCATTGATCACGATCACGGTTATATTCATCCCGGCTATTCATGGTCAAATCACAAAAATTCGGAATCTCCAGAATATTCATATCTCCCGGCTTAGTCCAATCATCTGAAGAAGGATGGTAAGGATAAAAAGGCTCACCATAAAAATAGAGTGGAAAAGAGGCATCTGCGATATAACCCATCTTCTCAAGTATATTAACCAAATTGGTGCTCCCCCATAGCCTGGGACTGCGAAAACTTACAGGCCGGACTCCGCTTGTCTCTTTTACAATATCAGTGGCAAGCTTCACCCTACCCTCCACCTCAGTGGCCAATACAGGCATATTGTTCGGTAATGGAAACAGAGGATCACCCAATGTTTCATGATATAATCCATGACAACCGGTTTCATGCCCCGAATCTATTACCAGCTTTACAATATCCACATTATTCTCAGCCGCATGACCTGTCCAGAAAAAAGTGGCCTTGATATCAAACTTACTAAGCAGCGAAAGCATTAAAGGGGTACCATGCTGCACACCTTCATAGTAAGGAGTGTAGGAACCAATATCTGTTTCCATGTCAAAACCCAGAACTACATCAAACTTACTGCCAGGAAAATAACCAATTTGTGATTTATCCTCTATATTCTCCATAATCAAATTATATCTGATGTTAGTAAAGAATCCATCTTTTTACTGAAAGGAACTGCCCCTGACTCCGTTATCTCATATCCGGTCTCAATACGGGCTCCATGAAACTCCGGATGACCAAAAAAGCTGATATCAACACATATGGTCATTCCCGGTCTTAAAATATCATTGCTGTTGGGACCAAAAAACGGCGACTCTGCCTCATGAAGACCTATTGTATGAACAAAAGGACATACAAGATATTTAGACAAATTGTGCTTCTCAAAATATGCTCTGGCAGGTGCATCGATCTCTTTACCGCTTTTACCAACTATCAACTGGTCTTTGGTAAGACAAAATGCTTCCCTTAAATAACGAATCAAATCTTTCTGACGTGAAGAATAAACCCCGTTAACAGGCAATGTGTCTCCAACAACCCCGGCATAACCGTTTACCTTCGGAGAAATACCTATCATAACAAGTTCACCCTTTTCCAAAATCTTGGAACTGGCTGTGGGAACAACAGCATTACTCCTGGCTCCGCTACCTACTATGGTGCTGAATCCATAACCGCTCGCCCCACGGCTCCTGACGGCATATTCACCGGAAGCAGCTACTTCAATCTCAGATATCCCGGACGCAATTTTTTCCTTGATCGCATCATAAGCAATATCAGCAAGAGAAAAAGCCTTGCGTATCTGATCTATCTCCCACATAGACTTGTCGAATCGCAAACTTACATAAGAATCTGTGATGTCTACCAACTCAACACCCTTGAACCCCTCTTCTATCTGCCTGTAACACTCAACAGGCATACGGCCGGCTCCTACCAACCCCACACGCCTCACACTGCCCAAATCTCTGTTAAGCTCAGAAAAAAGCATCGGAAAATCTATTATCTCTGCGTTGGGATACTCCTCGTCCGGTACCATAAAAACTGGAAAATTACGAGTCTCGGTTATCATACTGTCAAGTTTGGCAAATGGCTCACTCTCCGGACCACCCAATATCAAAGACTTACCATTACGGGCTACCAGAACTGCCCCGCTCTCAAACTGAGG
>CAZLZJ010000138.1:0-3305 GCA_964563975.1 uncultured Prolixibacteraceae bacterium | reverse complement strand
TGCAGGCATTGTGTTGTTGTCATAAAAAAGACAATACTTTGGCTGATATACTCCCTGTTCACCCTTTTGAACGGCCCACCCCTGTAAGTGTAAAAACAGGCCCGAGGTAAAAAAGATCAAGAAGATTGCTATCCTCATAAGTTAATAAATTGACAATATCTGAAAACCATTTGTTACCTGTTCTTATATACCCCTGTGTATTTATTGCCCCTTATCTCAATAGTCTCTGCTTAAATGAAGTTCCCACCTCATCAAAGCGGACTTCCCTCCCCGATAACCGTTACCTGAACACGCGGATTAATACCCTTCGAACCTTCACAGGTAAAAGAAACTTCATTATCCCCGCTTTTCAAAACAGGTATATTGCCTTTAACGGTAACTTCCCGGATAAACTCACCCTTTGATCCATACAAAATACAATCATCGGGTGAATAAAATTCAAGAAACATACCCGATTCCATTTTTACAGGAAAAGTTACCGTATCCCCTCCAATGCTAAAAGAGGGATTGCTGATAGTTGCAGAGACTAAAGGCAATGCTTTCACAGGGCCTATAACACAGCTTACCTCCTTGCCTTCAGGAAGATTGTTATACCAAAGCTGCAGCTTGTCTACAGCATTAAACTTAACGGTATAGAAGTAGGAGTTGTAAACATTGAAATATTCATCAGGCCATATATAGTCATTAAAACGCGATGACTCTACCTCAACCAGCTCAAAATACCTCCAGCCCGTAAAATCTATATTGATAAAATGATCCCCGCGTGCACCCATCGATATATGCTCAGGACTTTCAATACGCAAATTGAGAAGCTCACCTTTACCGTCCCCCTTTATCCAAACCCCGAGAGCCTGGTTCTTTTCAAGGTTAAGCCACGGCTCAAACCTCTTTACCATTTTAATCCATGAGCCCTCCCGGGGACTTTCACCATTGCCGGATGCCCGGAATATCCCCCCGCCACTGACACCTTCTGTAATCTGCTCATCAGTTTTTTCAATCTTACCGCTTACCCCCCCGGCATGACCCTCAAGATTAAACTCATCCTGACCGGAAAAATCAGATAATAAAATATTATCACTGTGGTCAAAAGGCTTAACCGACATTAAAGGCTCTATACGAAGCTTTACAGGCTGACCGGAAAAATCATTGTTAACAGTCCATTTTGATGTAACATGCCCGCTCCCTTCAACCTTATGGCGCTGATAAGCTGCCGGCCTGAAGTTCCACCTGCCGCCGTCATTTTGAAAAAGCTTAAACTCTTTACCCGGCTGGCGTAAAAGAGCACACACCGAATCATTGAAATAGTTCTGATGCCTTAACTCTTCATATTGCCTGATAACAGATGCCAAACGATCAAAAAGAGGATACTCTTTCAATGTTTTATCATCAACCCCTCCAAGCATTGACAACCCGGCATTGTTGCCAATCATTTTGCAACAGAGATACTCGATGTCATCGGTAAATGTGGGCTCAATCTGCGGGGGATTCCAGGTGTAATTCCTCCACCACCCCAGATGCAGCGGCAATAAAAGCCATCCGTTGTCTGCTGGCGCAAGCTTGTTTATTTTAGGTGTGTGACCCATCCACTCCCCATGGCGGGGATCATCAGACTTGATTGCCGCCAAATGGATGTCGATAAATCTTTTATAACCCCGCGTAGGCCTGTCCCATGCCTGCCAGCGGGAGCTGTAATGCCAATAGTGGTGAGGCATATCACACATCTCCATTCCTACCGGCTTTTTCAGATTTTGAGCTATCTCAAAAATAAACTTAGTACCGTAATACCAGGAGTTTTCCTTGCCGGCAAGAAGGTCATTTCCATCAATTGCATCAAAGTACAGGCCATCAAAACCACACTCATCGCAGATCTCTGCCGTACGTTTTGCCAGATGGCTGAAAAGAGCTGTCTCCGGACCAGGCACAAAAAGCCCGAATATCTCCCTTAAATGATGTGCCTTCTCACCTGCAGGATGGGTAACCACCTTTGTACCGCTTACACCCCTTGTCAATCCGGTAAACTTATATGGAGGCTTGCCGGTAACACCGCTAAACTCTATTATCTCTCCGCCAATACGAAGACTACGGCTGTTCCTGACAAAATATCCGGTTATCGGAGAGACCTCCGCCGTGGATTCATTAACAATGATTTCATCATCGCCGGGATTAAGAGGTTCCGCCAGGGTAAATGCATTAAAATAACCCAAATCTTCGCTCGGAACAGGTGTTACATATTTTGATCTCTTGTCGATGCAAAAGGTGTAGGTTAACAAAATAGAAGAGATGCCTGCCCGGTGAAGCTTGTCGTTTATCCGCTTGAAGCTCTGCCACCCGTCAGGCCACTTATCCCGGTTAAGCTCAAACTCCCCATGCTTATAAAACGCCCCTCCGCCATGGATAATAACCTGATTAAAACCAAGTTTTTGACATTGCCCTACAATCTCATCAACGGTCTCTTCGGTTAGTGTGCCAAAATCCATCAGATAAGAACCGTAACCCTCCTTCTCAAGCAAAGCCCATGCACCACCCTTATCCGAAAAGGGAACATCAGGTGCATTTCGCATTACCTCACGAATAGCCGGCAAAATCTCTTTTTGAGGAACCCCCACAATCGTAAGATCGGCACCCTCAATGCCAAAACGCTCGTAACAACCGGCCCACAAGTGAGTCTGCAGGGCAGGCAGCTGACGAACATGGGTGAAAAGATTCATTGACAGGGCACATGCGGCAAATGGCTCGGTGGTCATTCCCTCCAAAACCAGGGGAATATTTATAAAAATCAAAGATTCAGCCTCCCCTTTAATACCGGTAACCTTAAAATTGATATTTTCCCGGTTTTTAGTAACCAAAATCTTTGCCTTAAACTCTGCAGGACTGAAGTCAAGTGAAAGAGTGTCACCTCTCAGATCAACTGCAGATACATTATAATTTTTGCCGTCCTTGACAATATAGGCACAATATGAAACAGTGTCTTTATATAGCAGGTCGCCAACCCCGTTTTTAGCCGTAAAACCAAGGTTTTTCCCATCCCTGCCTATCTCATAACTGAAATTGGAATTTTCAATAACCACATTTTGCCCATCCTTCCTTAAACATCCGGCAAAAAACAACACTAAAACGATCGCTGTAATATTAAAAAGTTCTTTTTTCATGCGTATGATTAAAATTAATTATTTTCAATGGTATAATATATCTGCCAACTAAAGAAATCGTTAATTAATATTATATCAATATCTTAGTCTTTTCCCTATCCCCTTAACAGAGAGAACCTGATTGCCTCTAACTGATATTTTCAGGACATCTACATT
>CAZLZJ010000137.1:1835-3324 GCA_964563975.1 uncultured Prolixibacteraceae bacterium | reverse complement strand
TATCCGGTAATCATGGGGGTAAAACCTGCCGGCCCTTGCGTAAATGCCTCTTTTGTCGGGAAATAAGCACGAGAATCATTAGCAAGTCCCATTACTATAGTATTTTTAAATGGAGAAGCCCTCTTTATCATAGTTCCAAACTCCGCAAACATCTCACCCGGTAATCCGACAAATGCAATATCACCCATTCCTATTACCATGACCTCCAAACTGTCAACTAAGTGCTGGTTCTTACGCATTTCAAGCCAACGTAATGCATAAGTAGCATCCGGTATACCATCCTGCTGCAGCGGGGGCATTCCTTCTTTATCAACTTTTTTCTTAATCTCTTCCGCCCAGGCAAGCTGTTCGTCACTTATTGGCATTCTGTTTAAAGGAACCATTTCCGTTGAAATTTTAACTTCACCAACAGCAACAGGCATCTGCTCTTTCATGGCAGACAACGCATCAAGCCCCAAAAGATACCCATGGCGCTGGCATTCATGATAAGTGCTTATAAAACCAACTTTATAATTTACCTGTGTCACATTACCACAACAGCCGTTTACAAACATTGGAACAAAGCTATTTCCTTTCACCTTTTTCAGTGCTTCCGCTATATATCCCGGATAATCTGCCGAATAAAGCCAGTTGCTGCCGGTAAGATTTGTAGCATGACATCCAAAATTAACCATTGCTCCCACCTCCTTACCATTCTGTTCAAATGAAAGTGTGATCATTTCAGGGTCCTTGGTTCCCAACACTTCAACAACCTTTTCAGGATCAAGATTTTCCCAAACCATACGTGTTGTACCATCGCTATATTTAAGCCGCCTGACATATGATCCCTCATATTCTTCAACTCTTCCTGCAAAAATAACCGTTGGCTTCATATTTTCATGTGCCTTAATAACAGCACCGGCTGCTTTCTTAAGGTAATCCATCGCTTCGGGAGCTTTAAGGTCCGATTTAGGACCACTATGGGTATGAGTGGCATGAATCATTATTCTTCCGGGTTCAATATTAATTTGAGATGAAATATATTCCCTCATCATATTAACTGATTCTTTACCAAGAGAGCAAATATCAACCGAAAGAATAGCTGCTTTTCCGCTATTGCCATCGGAAATGACAACAGCCCTTGCATAAAGTGAATCATGAATACCTCGTGATGCATAATCGTCACCCCGGTAATTACCCACTAAATCAAGCCCGACAGAAGGTGTATAATTCACCTCTGCAATTCCAATAAGAGTAGTTTCGTTTGTCATTTTTTGTTCATTACGGCTGCACGACAAAAGAATAGTAAGCAGTGTCAGTGCAAATAGATATTTTTGATAAAAATTTTTGATAAACCTATATTTTTTAAAATTGAAATGTGTCATATTTACTTAAATTATGTAATCTGATTTACAAAGAAACAAATATAAAAATAAGATTTCTATTACAAAGCCTGTAAAGTTTAAATAATTTAAAGGTATACTTAAGAGTAAAGAGAGCTGTAACTTTT
>CAZLZJ010000137.1:0-1735 GCA_964563975.1 uncultured Prolixibacteraceae bacterium | reverse complement strand
TTTTAAAAAAAATCAAATATTTTAAATACCTGTCCGGTTTTAAGCGGGATGCTCGTTTCATTTTTTCTCAAAAATTAATAAATACACCGGTAGTTTTTAATCAAGATATCCTTTGATTATTAAACTGCTATATAAACCAAAGGTTCTTGTTTTTTAAAAGAGACCAAATTATCTTTTTATTCAAATTCTGAAAACATATTAGTCCTATTTTGGTTATTTATTAAAACAGGTTAATTAATATTGTATAATCAATTATTAAATCTTAAAACATGAAAACAATTATTAAAGTTACTTTAATGGCAGTAGTAACTCTATTATTTTTCCAGCCTGTAAATGGTCAGCGTTTGCTTAATAAACTCAGAGAGAAAGTAGAAGAGAAGATAGAAAAAAAGGTTGAGGAAAAAGTTGAAAAAAAAGTTGATGAAACTATTGACAATCAACTTGACAAAATAGAAGGGTCTATTAATAAAAATGAGCCTGCCAAACCCGGAGACCAAAGTAGTTCAAGTACCGGTGATGAACAAAGGCAGCAAAGAATGCAAAAAATGTTAAAAGGAATAGGGATATCAGGTGATCCGGTACCCATTGAAAACAGCTATTCTTTTAACAATCTCATACAGATGCATTTCGAATCATTTAACCGGAATGGGAAAAAAAAGGATGAAGGAGACTTTATCACACATTTTGATCCACAATCAAAAAGTGTAGCCTATCAGATGGTATCAGGAAATATGAGTACGCCGGTACAAGGGCTGTTTATCGTAGATCTGAAAAATGAAGCTGTAATAATCTTAAGTGAAGAGGAGGGTAAAAAAAATGGTCTCGTTTATGGGTTGGGCTCTTTTTTCAGCGGAAATACCGGTCAGATTGAAGATGTGGACTTAACCGATACTCCGGAATCTTATCTTAACAATCCAAATGTTAAAAGAACCGGCAGAACAAAAACTATTGCAGGATATAAATGTGAGGAGTATCAATATAAGGATGAAGAATCTGAGTCCCTGATATGGATCACGAAAGACCTGAAATTAAGTGCACGTGATTTCTTCGGCACACTTTTTAAAACCAGTCTTTATGCAGGAGGTATTGGCTGGGGCTATATGATGCAGATCACCACTACTGATAATAAAACAGGAGAAAAATCGTCGATGGAAGTTACCCGTGTTGACAAAAATTCAAATAAAAAATTTTCTATTGGTGATTATCAAATGACAAATCTCGGTTCACTAACAATTCCTCAGGAATAAAAAGTGATTAGGAACCATAAAGGAGATCGGTTCAAAATTTTCGAACGATCCAAATAAGAAATTTACGACGATCAATTCCGGGAAAGCGGCAGAAGCAGGATAAATGATCTGCCCTGACATCTTGGGATTTTGCTCTATTAACGATGTAAGCAAATAAAACAAAGCACTTTATGAACTTCTCAAAAAGTAATTTTTCAATGTTACAGCAAAATCTCATATTAAACATGCTCACATTTACCCATCCGGTTAAAACGGCTGAGTTTTTTATCTCAGCCAAAAAAGCCAATAGACCATTTTCTATTCACAAAACCAAATGGCCTGTTAATATCGAAAATTTATTCCCAAAATTGAATACAATTATACAGTACCTCTAAATTAATTTTGACCAATCCGGGATAAAAAGAATTCACAATACTCTAAAAAGTAAATCCCTGATATTCAATGAGCGGGAAACGGGGATCGAACCCGCGACCCTCAGCTTGGGAAGC
>CAZLZJ010000136.1:1726-3400 GCA_964563975.1 uncultured Prolixibacteraceae bacterium | reverse complement strand
AAAAATAGGACCGGTTATTTTTGTTAAAATTCTTTATATTTTGAATCAATAATAATTGTAACCGGACCATCATTGATAAGTGAAACTTCCATCATTGCACCAAAAATGCCTTGCTCCGGTTTTTTGCCGGTTATCTCTTCAACTTTTACTAAGAACTTATTATACACCGGGATTGCAATATCAGGTTTTGAAGCTCTGATATATGAAGGGCGGTTTCCTTTTTTCGTATTTGCATGTAAAGTAAACTGGCTGACAATTAAAATTTCTCCTGAAATATCTTGTACAGAAAGATTCATTATGCCATTTTCATCATTAAAAATTCTCAATTGAACTATTTTTTTCACAAGCCAGTCAATATCTTCTTCATTATCTGAGTCCTCTATTCCTAATAATATCAATAAGCCGTTTCCAATAGAGGAGACCTTTTTGTTTTGAACAGAAACGGCAGCTTTTTTAACTCTTTGAATGACTACTCTCATTATGTTTTTTATTTATACAAAAGTAGTATTGTCTTTCAATTCGGGAAACAGAAAATCTTATTATATAGCGGTAAGTCATTTGTTGAGAAGCGGAGTATCAATTTCAATGCTGAAGATACTATTTACAATTGGTATTATTATTGAATTTTAACATTTTTGCAAGTAATTAAAATTTGATTATATGTTGTGTATTCATATAAAAAATCAAGATGCTTGTTTTTGCCTTGCTGCAGAGGAATATTTTTTGAAATATTTTGAGGATGATATTTTTATACTTTGGCAAAGTTCCGATACAGTAGTAATTGGTAAACACCAGAATGCCCTGGCTGAAGTTGATTACAAATTCATTACTACTAATAATATTGCCCTGGCAAGGCGTATTTCAGGTGGAGGAGCTGTATTTCATGATCCCGGTAATTTAAATTTCACATATATTAAAACTGTTCCAAAAAACTCTGAGATTAATTTTGACATGTTTACCCGGGTGATAATCGATTCACTTTCAAAGTTGAATTTAAAAATAACCACTTCCGGGTTTAATAATCTTTTACTGAAAGAGAAGAAGATTTCAGGAAATGCACAACATATTTATAAAAATCGTGTATTGCATCATGGTACATTACTTTTTAATTCAGATCTTAAAAATATGGGACTTGCATTAAGAGCGCATGATAAAGAGAGATACTTTGGTAAAGCAGTAAGATCAATCAGAAGCGCAGTAATTAATATTTCAGATCATTTAAATAAAAACTGGACTATTAATGAATTTATTGATTTTTTGATTGGAGAGCGTCTTAAAGAAAATAATTCAGATATTTATTATTTAACAAGCGATGATTATCGGAAAGTAAATTCTTTAGCCGATGAAAAATTCAGAACGTGGCAATGGAACTTTGGATATTCGCCTGCATATGATTTTATTAATAATTTTTCTCATGATAGTCTTGCAATAGATATAAGGTTGCATGTCGAAAAGGGGTTGATAACAAATAGTGAGATAACAGGCGATTTTTTTTCTTATAATGAATTTAAAATTCTGAATAAATTATTGCAAGGGAAAAGGCACTATTTTGATGATATTAAGTTATCGCTGGAAACCATAAAAAGAGAAGTTGCCGATAAATTGGTTTTCAGTTTTTTTTAATTAATAAGTAACAGCCCGGTTATTAAAAATTAACCGGGCTGCCATGTTTCT
>CAZLZJ010000136.1:0-1626 GCA_964563975.1 uncultured Prolixibacteraceae bacterium | reverse complement strand
CAAATAAATTTAATTTATTTTGGCAATGGGTAGCCTTCCAGTTCTTTAAGATTTTCCGCAATTGCGGATTCCGGATATTCGTAGTCTGAAAGTTGACCTGTCATATATTTTTCATACCCGAGGAGGTCCAGAAAGCCGTGGCCGCTAAAATTGAAAAGGATTACTTTTTCTTTACCTTCCTCTTTGGCTTTTTTAGCTTCACGGATTGTTGTGGCAATTGCATGGGTAGTTTCAGGAGCAGGAATAATTCCTTCTGTTTTTGCAAAAAGCAATCCTGCTTCAAAACATTCACTTTGGTGAACAGCCTGAGCTTCTATAAGTCCGTCTTTCAGGGCAGCGCTGACCAAAGGAGCCATTCCGTGATAACGTAAACCGCCTGCATGGATCGGTGCAGGTATAAAATTATGCCCTAAGCTGTACATTGGCAGGAGAGGCGTCATTTTTGCAACATCTCCATGATCATAAATAAATGGTGCCTTAGTTAGAGTGGGACAGCTAAAAGGTTCCACGCCTATAATATCTATTTTAGCGCCATGTAATTTTTCATAGATAAACGGGAAAGAGATACCTGCAAAATTGCTGCCACCACCGCAACAGCCAATAACAACATCCGGATTTTTTATACCCACTTTTGCCAGCTGTTTTTTTGCTTCAAGCCCTATGATTGTTTGATGCAGCATTACATGGTTTAACACAGAACCCAATGAATAACGGGTTTTACCTTTAGGGTCCTTAACAGCTTCTTCTATTGCTTCTGAGATTGCAATTCCAAGGCTTCCGGGTGTATCAGGGAATTTCTCCAGAATATTTCTTCCTGCTTGTGTTTCGGTACTGGGACTTGCCAGACATGTTGCTCCCCAGGTATTCATCATCATTTTTCGGTAAGGCTTCTGTTCAAAGCTAACCCGAACCATATATACTTTGCATTCAAGCTTTATTAATGAACATGCAAATGCAAGTGCACTTCCCCACTGTCCGGCTCCTGTTTCAGTAGTAAGATGAGTTATGCCAAATTGTTTATTATACCATGCCTGAGCCACTGCCGTATTAGGTTTATGACTTCCTGCCGGTGAAACGCCTTCATTTTTGAAATATATTTTGGCAGGTGTTCCAAGTGCTTCTTCAAGGGCAAAAGCGCGAACCAGCGGGCTTGGCCGCCAGCTTATCAATATTTCTCTTATCTCCTCGGGTATATCAATCCAACGCTCCTGGCTAACTTCTTGTTCAATCAGATTCATTGGAAATACCGGTGCAAGCATTTCAGGTGTAATAGGTTTGCCGTCAGGTCCTAATGGCGGATTTAACGGAGTGGGAAGATCAGGAGCCAGATTATACCATTGTTTAGGCATTTCAGAATCTTCCAGAATAATTTTCTTTTCTCTTGTCATGGTTAATTTATTTATAATTATTATTTAAAAAAGAAGGGATTTGCTGCGTAAACAACAAACCCCTTCTTTGGCTTTATATATAGTAAAGTAATGTTTACGCAGCTTTTAAAAAGTTGCGCCACCACCAATTACTGTTATATAAAGAATTTATATTCAATTTGAACTTACATATTTTTGTCAAAACTAATTATATTTTTTTTCTGATCAAATTTTTTTCCAGAAAAATTAAATTAATTTC
>CAZLZJ010000135.1:0-3460 GCA_964563975.1 uncultured Prolixibacteraceae bacterium | reverse complement strand
AAAATACAACGACAACAATTGGATGAAGCATTAACAAATTTTTTAGATGCCATCCGACTGTATATCATCGAGAAAATGAGTTTTAATTATCCCGATGATTGGGGGCTAATTTATGCTCAAAGTTTAAGCCCGTTTCATAAAAAAGTCTGGGATAATGGCCTTATGGAAGGAAAATCGCCAAAAGAACTGATTGATTTTGGCCATCTGAAACAGTTTGTTATCGATAATAAACAATATTTCCGGGAAGATTTCAAAAGACAAACTGGTATGTTGCCTACCTGGTTTGAAGAGATCTCTCTGGTACGTAATAACTGGGCTCATAATCATGATATTGAACTGGATGATGCAATTCGTGCACTGGGAACCATGGTGCGTATTTTACAGTTTATTGGAATGGATGAAGTGGGAGAAAAAATCAAAAATTTTAGACTTAGTTTTTTTCCTGAAAAAATTAAAATAGTTGAGAAGGAAGTGGTAATTAATTCGGTTGATAGAGGAGAGTCTATTGTTGCTAAAGGTCCGTTGCTTCCATGGTTTATGAATGTGCGCCCTCATGAAGATATCGAGCGGGGCAACCTTGATGAATCTGTGTTTGCTGCTAATCTTGGTGATGTGGCACTTGGCACCGGCCGTGAGGTTTACCTCAACCCGGAACAGTTTTTTCCGAAAACTTATTTTACAGCAGGGTTAAAAAATCTTGCCCGACAGGTCATTCGGGGATTAAATGGCAATCAGGAAGCTGAGAACCGGGTTATTTCGCTGCAAACAGGTTTTGGAGGAGGGAAAACACATAGTCTTATTTCTTTATATCACCTTGTGAGAAAAGGGAAAGATATTGTTAACTGGGAATTGACATCTGATATTATTGATGAAATAGGAAAACCGGAGTTTGAAAATGCCAACTTAGCAGTGGTTACTAACTCTACTAACGACCCAACGCAGGGAAGAACTATTGAGGGAGTACATATCAAAACCATATGGGGTGAACTTGCCTGGCAATTGGGCAAGGGCGATAAAGAAATATTTGAAATTATTCGAAAAAATGATGAGAATCGGACGGCACCCAAAGGACTGTTTAAAAAAGTGTTGGAGAAAACAGCTCCTTGCTTGATTTTGATTGATGAATTGGCAGATTATTGTGTGGTAGCTTCTGGTGTGCCTGTGGGGGCACTAACCTTGTCTGATCAGACTATTTCATTTATTCAGGAACTATCGGAATCTATTTCTGGTTCTAATCAATGTGTAGCTGTGGTTACCCTTCCTGCAAGTCCTTTAGAGGTCGCCTCATCTGAAAAAGGACATCAAATACTGGTAAGCTTAAACAATCGTTTGTCACGTGTAGGAAAAGATACCAAACCGGTTGAAGGTGATGAAATTTTTGAGGTGATCCGCCGGCGTTTATTTGAAGATTTGGGCGATAAGGCTGAAATTGAAAAAGTGGTTAAACATTATTATGATAATTATAAAACTCTCGATTACAATCACGAAATACCTCAATATGCTGCCCGCCCCGATTATAAGGAACGCATCCGTAAAGCTTATCCGTTTCATCCTGAACTGATTGATATTTTCGAAAAACGTTGGGCCAGTCACAGTGATTTCCAACGCACACGTGGTGTATTACGTATGTTGGGTTCTATTGTGGCTGATTTATGGAAACGTCAGAGTAATCTTACCGGCAGTCATGGATTAATTCACCTATCGGATATGAACCTGGGTAACCTTGATGCTATTACATCGCAGATTAAAAAATTGTGGGGTAATGGATTCGATGCAGTGATCTCTGCCGATGTTTCCGGTAATAATTCCAATGCATTTAAAATAGATAGTAATAAACAAGAATATCGTAAGTTTGGAATTACACAGGGGGTGGCAACAGCCATTATACTTGGGACTTTTGGCAGCGACGGAACTAAAAAAGGATTGAACATTCAGGAAATAAAACTGATGGTGCTAAAACCTGACACATACAATCATAATTCAATAAACGGTGTACTCGATGCGCTGGAATCTGAGGCACACTACCTCTATTATTCCGAAGCTGCAAATATTAAACGCTACTGGTTTCATACACGGCCAAATATTAACATTTTGATTAACCAGGCTAAAGGTGATGTGCAACGATCTACCCTTGAACAGGAGATAATTAATCGTATTAAAACTCGTGAAAAGGAATTTAGTCTGTTTAATGTGTTAGTTGCTCCTTCAGATGATTTGCCAGAACAAACACGGTTGACATTAGTGGTTGCACATCCGTCACTTATTGTAAATGAAGATGTGTTGAACGGCAAACTGAGATCATATATTGAAAAAGTAGCATCCAAACGAGGGAATTATGAAAGGATATATAAAAATACCATTTTATTTTTGGTAACCACAGAATTGGGTATTAATCAACTGCATATTGAATTGCGGGAACTAATTGCCTGCAATAAGATAAAAATCGATTATGCCGGACAATTAAGCCAGGAGCAGAAAAATGACCTTTTGGAAAAGATAAAAGAGTTAAACAAGAAAGTTGACAGGTCAATTTGCATAGCTTATTCTCTGGTTATAAAAGCCGGTGTAAAAGGTGAGATTGAAAAACTTTATATTAAGCAGTTTAAAGATATTATTGATGTACAGTTTAATATTAATATCTTACAACTATTAAAAGATGAGGAATGGTTGCTGGAGGGAGTGGGCTTTGGAAAACTACAGGAAGTAAATTTAATACCCACAGTTGAAAATTCGGTTAGGGTGAAGGATATTTATGAAGCCTTTTTGCGTTATAACGACAAGCCAATGATAACAGGGGTGCAAGCTATACAAACCAGCTTGTTAAGACTTTGTAACGGCAGGCAGGTAGCTGTTGCACAAGGAGAATCCGGTAATTTTACGAAAATTTATTTAGGGGAAGGAATTCCTTTTTTCGATGTTACTTCACCTGATTTCTGGCTTGTGGATAAATCTTTTTATCAATCTGAAACGCAGGAAATTTTAAAACCTGAAAAACCTAAAAAACCATATCAGGAAGGAGGTGGCATCAAAAGTCCTGATGTGGGAAATGAAACACCAACTTTAACAAAGGAATTCAGAGCAGTTACTATTTCCGGGAAAGTAGATGTAGCTAATTATAGTCAAGTATTTACCAGTTTTATTAACCCGTTGATGAAAAATAATGTAGAGATCAATATTACCATCAAAGGGAAAACCACAAATGTTGCACCGTTGACTGAAAACAGTCAGCAGTATAAAATCATCAAGGAATCGGCCAGACAATTGGGGCTGAATTTTGAGGCGGAGGAGTAAGAATTAAATTGAATATAGAGTACAAAAGTATAATATATAACCAAAATAAGATTATGAATACTCATCAAGTGGTTTTGTAGAAAGTGGTAAAGATGAGTTTGTTAAACTCTTTGCAAAAAAATTAATTGAAAGCCAATTGCCATCAACTATAGCCGGGTTTTAACTGCCT
>CAZLZJ010000134.1:0-3470 GCA_964563975.1 uncultured Prolixibacteraceae bacterium | reverse complement strand
AACACTTATTTTGCTCATTATCAATTATTTAACATTGTTTTTAACGAAGTATTGAATTAGGAATAAAAATAAAATTAGTAATGCGATTCCAATAATTAAAACAATTCGAGAAATAATACCATGTTCCCTAATTGGCACTGAATAAAAACCACTTCGATCAGGTACATGTACATATTTAAAAGCTATCCACTCTGCTATTCCAATAAAAACCAAACTCAATATCATATATAGAAGTAGCTGCCATTATAAGAAATCCAATAATTTAAACGGCTTCCCTCCAAATATCAATCTTTAAAAATTCCCATTTATTCATTTCCCCCTCCTTTCTCCAATTTAGCCAGCACATCCTGCGCCAATGAATCCATTCTTGAAAAGCCAAACCACTTTTTGCCTAAATCTTTCAGTGAAGCTCCGATATGGTAAAGCTCTTTTTTATCGATAATTAAAAAGCGGTCGTGGCTGGAATTACATTCCTGAATATATATAGCCGGGTATTGGCTGTTGTGTTTTTTAATATCTAAACGTAATGTCCGGCTGATTTTTTTGGTGTAAATCGTACAGGAAACCTCTTTTTTTCGTTTGATAAAAAGACTTAAAACTGAATCATCTACATAATTGTCAATTAAAATAATAGATTTTTTTGCACTCCGGATTAAATCGGCTACAAAATTGTAAGCATCAAAAACTTGTCCGTCAAAGAAAAGACCTTTATCGGGTAAATCCTTCGATTTAATTTGAAAATCTATTTGCTGTATTTTGCCGGCTAATGATTCTACAGTGTTTTCAATGCGATTCATCCGCTGATTTAGGGCATAGCCTTTCAGCATATAATCTCTTAAAACATTCGTTGCCCAAATACGGAATTGTGTACCTTGTTTGGATTTCACACGATAGCCAACGGAAATAATTACGTTGAGATTATAATATGTCACCGGCTTGTCAGAATTAGGAATATGCATTTTTTGCATATTGCTTTCTTCTTCCAATTCTCCTTCTTTAAATACATTGCGTATGTGTCTTGAAATAACAGACTGGTCTCTTTGAAATAGCTTGGAGATTTGCTCTTGATTAAGCCAAACTGTTTCTTCACCAACTCTTACTTCAATTCTTTCTTGCAGTTCATCTGATTGATATAGTACTATTTCGTTAGTCATCTTCATCCAGTTTTATTTTAGCCAGATTTTCAGCAATCAGTTTATTCAATTCAGTCTCTTCTTGCAATTGTGCTTCAAACTCTTCTTTTAGCGAAGTGAAACGCTCCTCAAAATCAAAATCATCATCTTCTTCGGGCAGTCCTACGTAACGTCCCGGGGTGAGTACATAGTCCAGTTCAGCCACCCGCTCAATGGGTACTGATGCACAAAATCCGGCGATATTTTCATAATCGCCCTCTGCATTTCGCCACTGGTGATAGGTGTCGGCTATCTGATGTATATCTTCTTGTGATAATTTCAGTGTACGACGGTTAATTAAATGTCCCAAATTACGGGCATCGATAAACAATATCTCATTGCTGCGATTGCAAAATTTTCCATTTTCTCGATTGCGCCTTATAAACCAAAGCGAAGCAGGAATTTGAGTATTTAAAAAAAGTTTGCCGGGTAGATTTACGATACAGTCAATTAGTTTCGCATCAATAAGTGCTTTACGTATTTCGCCCTCACCTGATGTTTTACTGGTTAGAGAACCTTTTGCCAGTACAAATCCGGCCTGTCCGTTGGGTGCTAAGTGATAGAGAAAATGCTGAATCCATGCATAATTTGCATTACCAACAGGTGGAGCTCCATATTGCCAGCGCCCGTCTTTGCGCAGCAGGTCGCCACCCCAGTCGCTCACGTTAAAAGGGGGATTGGCTATTATAAAATCCGCTTTCAGATCTTTATGTGCATCGTTGAGAAAGGAGCCTTCGTTGTTCCACTTTACCTGCGAACTGTCGATGCCGCGAATAGCGAGATTCATTTTACATAGTCGCCATGTAGTTTGGTTACTCTCCTGTCCGTAAATGGAAATATCGTTGACACGTCCCTGATGGTCGGCAACAAACTTTTCGGATTGCACAAACATTCCACCTGAGCCGCAGCATGGGTCAAATACCCTTCCCTGATATGGTTCCAGCATTTCTACAAGCAGTTCGACAACACTTCTCGGTGTGTAAAACTGGCCTCCTTTTTTACCTTCTGCAAGTGCAAATTCTCCAAGGAAATATTCAAAAACATGCCCCAGTATATCGGCACTTTTCGCTTTGGCATCGTCCAGCGCAATGTTGCTTACCAAATCAATCAACTCGCCCAGACTGGTCGGATCTAAATTCTGACGGGCATACACCTTGGGCAATACGCCTTTGAGTGAGTTATTCTCCTTTTCGATGGCATCCATTGCTTCATCTACAAGCTTCCCGATTCCGGGCTTTTTTGCTTTTGACTTTAAAAGTGACCAGCGTGCATTTTTAGGTACAAAGAAGATATTCTTTGCCCGGTATTCATCACGGTCTTCCGTATCTGCACCAATCGTTTCTTCTTCTTTCAGCCTGGTATGTAACTCTTCAAATGCATCGGAGATATATTTCAGGAATATCAGCCCCAGAACTACGTGTTTGTATTCTGCCGCATCAATATTTTTACGAAGTTTATCTGCAGCTTTCCAGAGTTGTTTTTCCAATGACTCTTCATTATTGTTTTTGGTTTTTTTTGCCATTTATGATACAGATTTACAAATAACTTCCAAGTTACAAATATTTATAAAAAATTACATGAATCTCTACAGTAAGATAAGGCAATGACAGATTGAGAAATAATTACAAAAATTAGTTGGAAAAAATGAATAATAGTTTTTTTATTTAATGATCTAAATGTGTATTTTCCAATTAAATATTTTTTTTGTTGGAAGATCAATTGTGTTAAATTCAAAATTAACAAAAGTATTAGCTCCTATTTCAATACATTTTTCATAAATAATCTGAAGAATTTCCTCTGCCTGTATTAGTTCAAGTTCTAATACATCTTTAGAATAATACTTTGAATATAATTCATCTTGATATTGAATTGTTACTTTCTTTTTCTCTGGAAATATTATGCAGGTAATTAATCCTATTGATCCATATTCAGCCTCATATTCCTTTAGCGTAAAAAGAAATTCTTTTTCTGTATAAGGAGTAAAATTAAAACCAAAGATAAAAGCTGATCCGGATAAAGGTTTAGGAGTAGAGCAGGAAATTAAAATCAAAAAACCAGAAATAACAAAAAATTTATTCATTGGCATCAAGTATTATAAGTTATAGGCTATTAATTGTCAGTAAAGATCATAAGATCAGTATACGGCAACAATGCGAATTTTTAGAAATTTCCGGAAGTGGATTTTATTATAAATCGGCTAAAGAAACAATGACAGGCCATATTCCGGGAAATATTGCTTTGGCAAAATACCAATGCAAATCTGGAATGAAAGTTTACACCTGATAAAAGAAAAACTGT
>CAZLZJ010000133.1:0-3474 GCA_964563975.1 uncultured Prolixibacteraceae bacterium | reverse complement strand
TTTTTAACCAATGAAGGAACTAATGCTGAAAGAGGTACATAACCTGCTAAAAGTGCTCCCCAAATAACACCTGCAATTGTAACAGCAAGATAACTGCTTCCAAATATTTGTGGTGAATAGTAGAATAAAAGAGTAGAGAAAGCACACCCTATTCCGCCAAACCACATAACAGTATTACGCCATCCGAAGGAGTCTCCGACAAAACCGAAGATCAGGTTGAAAATTATATTACTTGTAAAAATAGTGCCCCATATTTGAAGCCATTCAGTTGTAGAAAAACCATGTTGTGCCATATAGGTCGGAAGAAAGACCGGAAAAGCAAATTGAGCAGTAGTATTAATAATTCTCACGATGCCGCCAAGAAGTACTTTCGGCTCTTCATGCACAATGGTAAGGCCTTTTACCAACTCATTCAATTTGTCTTTTAATCTGCCTCCAATACCTGTAGCTGATCTGTCTTTAACAAGAACCAGGGCAAAAAAAGCACCCAGTAACACCCAGCCTACTGCACTCCAGAGTGTATTTATGTAACCTATTTTAGTAATAGCCCAGCTGGAGTAGAAAGCTCCTAACACAACCAGCCCGCCGGTAAATACAAACCAAAACCAGCCAACTGCCCTTCCAAGTGACTTTTTAGGACTGGCATAAGCAATCCAGACCAAAAAGGAGTAGGCAAATAAGGGATATCCAAAACCACGCAAAGCATAAGTAAACAACATGGTACCCCAATGAAATCCAGGAAGTGCATAGCCAACAAAGCCTAAAGTTCCTGCCAGATATAAAAGCAGCCCTATTAACATAGTTTTCTTAACTCCTAATCCTTCGGCAAGGACACCGGATAACCACGACGAAACAGCTATTACAATTCCATATGCTGAAAATAGTGTTGCAGACTGCTGCATTGAATGTCCTCTTTCAATAAGATAAGGACTAAGCCAGCCCTGTTCCATACCATCACCCATCATAAAAATTAATACTCCCAGATAACCCCATGCTAATTGACGGGGAATCCCTGCTTTCTCAAAAAACCCATTTCTATTGCTTTCCATAGTTTGATTATTTAATAGTTGCCCAAACCTCCACAGGTAAGTCAGATTCAATAATGTCGGGCTTTGTTAAAAGTTCCTTTTCATATCCTTTTTTGCGCTCTTGTGCATCCTTTAACTTATCGTGAGTAGGAGCAAAAGATACCATGCATTTTACTCCATGCGAATGCAATAAGCTGACTATCTCCTTATTCTTTTCATTGATGGCAGGTCCTACATAAGCAATCATATTTTGCCACGGAACTCCGGAGATAACCATATCCTCGTACTCCTTTAGATCACGTGAAAAAGCCGATAACATGATCCCCGGAAGGCGGTCATAATAGTACCTTGCCTGTGCTCCTGTATGTACAGTTAACATTACATGGTTTTCTGCTTTATGTTTTTTTATTAGCTCAACCAACATCCGGAAAGGAACATCTTTCTTATCCAGGTTTATGATCGTTTTTCCTTTACTCCACACTATTACCTCTTCAAGAGTCGGTATTTTATAAGGAGTAATATTGCCATTAATATCTTTAAGTCGTATTGATGCAAGCTCTGCGTATGTGTAGTCTGAAAGTTTTCCTTTTCCTGATGTTGTCCGGTCAAGAGTAGCATCATGCATTAAAACGATAACACTATCTTTGGTCAGGCGGGGATCTATCTCAAAAAATGCCGGCATATAACTTAAAACATCCTCCATAACCTCTATGCTGTTTTCAGGATAATTTCTTTCTATTCCTCCCCGGTGCCCGCTTACCAGAATTATCTCGCCTGTATTTCCTTTATACCTGAAAAACTCCTGAAGCTCTTCGGTGTTTTTAAATTTCAGATAATGCTTTTCTTTTTCCTTGGCATTGATATTACATCTGCAAAAAAAGAGACTAAAAATAATTACTGTAGTAAAAATAGTTAGGAATGATTTTTTTAACATTTTTTATAAAGGTTTTGTCAGAATACAATTATAAACAAAAAAATGTAACAACTGTAATAACCAATAAAGAATTGTAACCGCTGCTAATTATCAACAACCGGAGCAATTATTTTACCAACTGTCATTCTGTCAAACGTAATGAGTAAAAATTCTCCAAATAACATAATTCAGGTTGCACAAACCGGATACGGCAGGATAGCTTTGTTAGGATGATAATGAAGCAAACTCAATGATCTCAAGGCCCCAAAGAAGGCCATACGGAACAGATAATAATGAATGTAAATTATAAAATCCTGAAAACTTATTCAATAATATTTAAATGTTTCCGGTCTGAATATACCCCTCCAAACTCATTTATACCATTTACAAAAATATTATATATGCCGGGCTTATCATAAGATATCTTAACTAAGCCGGATGTAATTTCCTGTTGGGTAAGTGATTTTGTTAACTGTCCGCCAAATGTGCCGGCTGTCTCTAAACTGACATACCGGGGGGTGCACATATAGGGAGAAAACCTGATCTCAATATCACTTCCTGCTTTTGCAGTTTCATTAACATCAATCAATATACCTGAAACAATAAATTCTACCTTGTCGCTTTCAGATCTATCCTTCATTATGCAGTATGCAGAATATTTGCCGCAATCTGAATAAATTTCTTCAATCACACCGGTATCTCTTATATCAATACTATTAATAATTTCATTATCTTTTTTTATAACCAATCGGACAGCATTACTATCCATAATATTAAATTTTACAGGCGTATTCAGCACATAATTTGTTTTATTCCCCCTGTCCGGGGCAAGTACAGTATTATATTTTATCTTTTGCGGTATTTCATCACCCACTGCAACATACTTAGACGGGCGGTAGGTAATGTCATGAGTAAAATTATATCTGTATAAAAAATAACTTTTAGAATCAATATACTCATTAAATTCAGCAGCAGAGTAATTTTTCCTTCTGGGGCCTGTATGAACTATTTCAGTTAATTCAACAGAATCCACAATACCCTCCGAATATGTAATGCCGGTAATAATTTCCATATGAGCCTTAACAGCCGAATTTAAAAGATCACATAACTCAATACCATTAGAGCTTTGATCGTCAATCAGACTCATATTTGCATCTTCGGGATTTGCATGCACCCTCAAAGTGCCAAGAGAATAATCATCCCGAAAAGCATACTGGGCAAAACTTGAACAGGTTAATCCGTAATAGGTGGCGCCATTAGGCACATTATAAGGATCTTCCCTTAAATTTTCAGTATAAAGAACGCTTTCAGGATTATGCAATGCAGTCATAAATGTCTCCAAAGATATATCATAACCAATCCAACGCCCCACTCCCCTTGCTGAAGAATATGGCACACCTGTCTGTAATTCATCTGAAAAAAACCCTTTGCGCGAAGGCATAACATCAGGTACAAGGGGCTGCCACTTAATATCAGTCAACTGAGCAATTCGCTTAAGAGCATTTTCCTGGGCCTGACTTACGGCCGGTATAT
>CAZLZJ010000132.1:0-3518 GCA_964563975.1 uncultured Prolixibacteraceae bacterium | reverse complement strand
TGCATGGCTTGGGACACCTGTTTTCGGAAGGTGGTTTCGCGGAATAAATTATGGAGAGGTTTTCATAATACCCGCCATTCTGGGATCACTGGCAATAATGTTAATAATGGTTGATCTGGTCAAAACAGCTGAAATTGCTACGACGCCGGAAGAAAAACCTAATTTGCATAAGAGTACTTTAAACTTTTTGTTACTGCCGTACGGTAAAACTTTTAACCGGATTTGCTTTTTTGTAAACCGGCAAGGATATCTATTTTCAAACATTACAGCATTCCCCATTTTAATGATTGACGCATAGAAGATCATTTTCCATATATTTGTAGTGGAAAAATTTTCCTGATTTTTTTTTATGGAGTTGGATTTGACTAAAGATGATTAAGATAATTTCTGATTATCTTCAAAATATTATCTGATGAAGAAGATTGTTTTAATAATAGCCGGGCTTTCATTTATTCTGAATATTTCAAACTTAAACGCACAAAATGCCATCAGGGGTAAAATAACAACCGAAGATGGCGAGCCGCTTGCGGGAGCTAATATCGTTGTTGCAAATACATCGCTGGGGGCGGCATCTGATGATAAAGGCGCTTATAAAATATCGGGATTAAAAAAAGGTGAATATAGATTAAGGGTAAGCTTTTTCGGTTATGAAACCAATGAAAAAAAGGTCAATTTAAACAATCGGGACTTAGTTGTTGATTTTGAAATGGTTGAAACAACCATTGATTTAAATACAATAGTTATAACAGGAACAAAAACTGAAAAGAGTCTTAAAAATTCACCGGTTGTTACTCAAATTATCCCCAGCCGTGAATTGGAAAATAAAGATATTACAGATATCACAAATGTTCTTGAGTATAGTGTGCCGGGAATTGAATTTGAGCATCATGCCAGAGGAAAATCGATGACACTTCAAGGTATTGACCCACAATATATGCTTATTTTAGTAGACGGAGAACGATTGGCGGGGGAGACAATGGGAGATATTGATTACAGCAGAATTAATATTGCCGAAATTCAACAGATAGAAGTAGTTAAAGGAGCCAACTCAACACTTTACGGATCCAATGCTTTAGGCGGAGTAATAAATATTCTTACCAAAGATCCTTCAAATAAATTCAGCCTGAATTCCTCTTCAAGGCTTTCAAATTATAATACACAAAACTATCAACTCAGTATCGGATCAAAATCAGGTAATTTTTCAACCCTTACATCATCGGTTTTCAATTACACCGACGGATATGATTTGCTGGAAGGCGACTCATTCAGAACCCAGGAGAGGGAAGATGCCTTTGTAATAGGCGAACGCGTCAAATATTCTGCCATGGAGAATCTGTTATTTGAAGGAAATGTCTCTTTTATGAATAAAAATCGCGATAACTACATTGAAAATTTAGATAACAGAAGAAACATAAATTTAAGATACGGAGGAAAAGCAACTTTTTTTTGGGGCAGCCATAACAACATTTGCCTGTCGTGGAATTCGGATAAATATGAACTGTTTAACAAAGTTGAAAAGAGTGAATTGGTCAGCGATTACAACAATCTTTTTTTCAATCCCCGTCTTTTGGCAAATATAAAGCCGGCTGAATGGAATCTGTTAACTTTCGGAGCCGAATATATTTCGGAAAAGTTAACTGCACCCCGTAATGATATTGAAGGAAAAATTAACAAAGACTATATTATTTATGCCCAGGAAGACATTACGGCAGGGAATAACTTAAACCTTATTGGCGGC
The DNA here is from genome assembly GCA_964563975.1 of uncultured Prolixibacteraceae bacterium. Taxonomy (GTDB): domain Bacteria; phylum Bacteroidota; class Bacteroidia; order Bacteroidales; family Prolixibacteraceae; genus JAAYJR01. Next base: position 1,780 of record CAZLZJ010000132.1, on the reverse strand, counting down.
ATCAGGGCACACAACAATACCCGTTACGGCTGGTATTTTACCCCTCAATTTTCTGCAATGTATAAAATATGGGACTTGGTTTTAAGAGGAAATTATGGAATGGGATATAAAACCCCCACATTAAAAGAGAAATATATGTCTTTTAAAATTCCTGCCCCCGGCCCACCGATGTTTATTGTCGGAGTTGAAGATTTGAAGCCTGAAACATCAAAATTCACCTCTCTCTCTGCCGAATATACTCTTCCGGGAATTTCACTGTCGGTATCGGTGTATAAAAACAATATAACCGACATGATTTCAGACGACATGGAAAACTATACCGTTAAACCCGGAGGCATTATCGAATACAGTTATCGAAATTATGGCAAAGTTCTGTTAAAGGGTGTTGATCTTCTGCTGAAATCAAAGCTAAGCAAAAGCCTCTTTTTCTCGGGATCATTAACCTTTTCCAAAAAATTTGATAAGCTGGAAAAGAGAGAGTTTGAGAGTGTCCGTAATTTTTACGGAAAATTTAACATCGATTATAATTTGAATGCAAAAAGTTATGATTTAAATCTCAACCTGCAAAGTAACTTCTACGGAGATAAAACCATTGAGCTTATGCACGAGATGACACATGAGATGGAAAGATTAGAGCTTCCTGCCTTCTCTTTATGGAAACTGACATCTACTCACACCTTTAAATCAACCTATTTTATAAAAGCCGGAGCAGACAATATTTTCAATTTCTCGGATAAGTCGGGCGGTTACAATACGGGTAACCCCGGCAGGACTTTTTTTATCGGGTTGGGGATTAAAATATAGGTATTTTTGTCCTTATTAAATTTCCTGATTTGATTAACGGCAAAAATATAAATTTATATATCCCTGAATTATTTTCCCCGTTTCGGGGTCCAGTTCCGATCCGTACATACTGTGTGGAATTGAAAAGACAATAATCGTAATGCAGGCTGCTATTATGGTAATGGCAGGTTTTGTTTTTTTTCTGTTCATAAGGTATGCGGCCAACCAAAAAAGCGTAGCTACAAGAGTTTTATTATCTGTCAAATCCCAGGCAAAAGGCACTCCTGCCCATGCTTCGCCGAAAGCATGCCATTGAACCCACGGGCCGAAAATAAGCCCTCCCGTTAAAAGTGTCCAAAATGTCAGCCCTGCAAAATAGCGAAACCGGGAATTATTAAACAAAGCCATTATTCCGGTTAAATTACTTAGCAGCATTGCTAAAAACATCAAGATAATGTGAGGAATCAGGGCAATTGCCGGAACATCACCTTTAAATCGAATAACCACGGATTTATTATCATTAAGAGGAAATGACCGGGTACCCTTTTTAAGTATAATCTTATACTCATACTTTCCTGCCGGCGGAAGATTGGGCAAAAAGCCGACAAGGGTATCATCCTGTCTCTCCATCTCGGCAACAGTCCACTTTTCGTTTGTGGGATATTTGCGAAAATGGAGCTCACCGCCGATTTGTTCATCCGATATTTGCAATGTAACGGGACAATCTGAATTGCCGCCATGGCTCCTTACCAATTTAAACCGATACTCCTTATTCTCAATGACCGTTTGTATCACTTTATCATTTGTAGGCCCCGTTTTACGTTGATAAACTATTGCGATTAACGTAATTAAAACGGCCAATATCCACTGAAATGTAATTCTCATTTTTTTCAAAGCAGCAATAATTTTTTAAAATTCTTCTAAAATAAAAAAAGTTTTCGATTGAAGTAAAATAAACATTGTAATACAATAAGGAATAAACACTTTAAATCATCCC
>CAZLZJ010000131.1:0-3552 GCA_964563975.1 uncultured Prolixibacteraceae bacterium | reverse complement strand
AAAATCCAGACAGTGCAAAATGCACCACGGGCTTAATAATGTTAAGTTCTAATTTTAAATTAATTGAGCCATCAATTTTCTGATATTTTTTTCTTTATAAACTTTTTCAATGGCAACTTTATATTCTTCAGTAAAGCGTTTATTTTCAATAAGATCATCAAAAATATCAACCTGTCTCAAAAAACTGAACTTATCATTCTCCGTATTTTTTGCAGCATTATGCAGTCCGGCTCTCTTCTCATCAATAATTTCAAGCGGCTCATTATTTTCATTAACCTCTTTATCAGAATAGTAACACCATGCTGCCAAAACCAGTACGGAATATTTAATACTCCCTCCCCTTAACAGGTTTTCTTTAATCGTGGGAATTAAAAACTTAGGCAGTTTAGCAGAACTTTCTGAGCATATCCGGCTTACGGCATCCTTGATGTTAGGATTAGCAAACCGTTCCTCTAAACTATCTTTATATTTTTCCAGATCAATCCCTTCAATGTCACCTAAAACAGGTGTTGCTTCCTTATCCATGAACCGGCGCATAAAAGTGGCAAAAACCATATCTTCCATACACGCATTGATCGTTTGATGCCCATGTATTGCACCGGGAATCCCCAAAACAGAGTGACCCGCATTTAAAAGCCTGATTTTCATTTTTTCATAAGGGGCCACATCTGATACAAACTGCACTCCGACTTTTTCAAGCAGAGGTCTCCCATTGGAAAAATCATCTTCTATAACCCATTGAATAAATGGCTCGCATACAACAGGCCATTCATCATTAATATAATACCTCTTTTTCAAAAGCTCTGCCATATCGGGCGTGGTCACAGGCGTAATCCGGTCAACCATTGTATTGGGAAAAGAAACCTCTTTTTCTATCCAAAAAGCAAGCCCGGCATCTTGTCTTTGTGTAAATGCCAGCAACATTTTCCGGGTTACATCACCGTTATGTTGAATATTGTCGCACGATAAAATACTGAAGGCTTTCAAACCGTTTGCCCGGCGTTTCTTCAAAGCTGCAGCCAAAAAACCAAAAACAGTTTTTGGCTTTTCAGGATATTTAAGCTCAAATTTAATATCCGGATTTTCAAAATTAAAGTCTTCGGTACTTTGATTAAAATTATACCCTCCTTCGGTAATTGTCAGAGAAACAATTTTTGTGTCGGGATGCGCCAACTTGTCAATTGCCGCCTGAGGGTTATCAACAGCAAAAATATACTCCTTTAAAGCACCGATAACTTCTATTTCCATCTCTCCGTCAGGATTTTGTACGATAAGTGTATATAAACCATCTTGTTTTTTAAGCACATCGTACATTTTCCTGTCGCCTTCACGCAAGCCTATACCGCAGATACCCCATTGCAGGTCATTGCAGTTTTCAAGTAGCTGATCAATATACCAGCCTTGATGAGAGCGATGAAAACCACCAACTCCGATATGAACAATCCCTGTTTTCAAAGCTTCCCTGTTGTAGGTGGGGCAAGAGATATATTTTGCAATCTTTGAAATATTATGTTGATTCAGTTGAACTGTCTTCATGTTGTTATTATATTATAATCAATACGAATCATATCTTTTTTTACCCCTAAGCATAGCCCAATAAGCAGTTACAAAATAGACTACAGTACAAATAAACCCATAGAAATAAAATGTTTTACGGTTAGCAAGATATTGATCATTCCCGCTGCCGGCTAATACATTAATTGCTAAAATCAAAGTGATCCCCAAAGATATAAAGGAGACTGCTCTTAGCAATTTAGAAGTAATTGAGTGATCTTTTTTTAAGGCAGGTTCTTCCTTTGCTAATTTTTGCTGATACCGCTCTACCTTTTCATTAAAACGCTTCTCTTCTGTTTCAGCTTCGGGATATGATTGTCTTGCACCATATCTCCCTGCCAAAAACGTATAAATGATAATTGTAAAAAACCAGGTCGGGATAAATAGGTAGTAAAATGGCATAACCTTAAGCATATTCAAAATAAAACCAAAAATTAAACCTAACCCCCAGGAGGCAACAGCCGGTATACTATGAATATAGTCCTGGTACTTTGACCAATATCTTGTATATCCGATTTTTGGAAAAATCTGATGCTCTGCAAACACAATAGCTCCAACCGGAACCACAATCAATCCTGCATAGGTCAGAAGAGGCATTATTTGTGTAAATACAAAAGGAAAACAGGATATGGCAACCATGGCAATCCCAACTATCAATGTTGTGCTTCTGCGCGATCGATTATAAAAAATAGCCTGAGCTGCCAAGCCTGCCCGGTACAAATTGGTGATAGCTGTAGTCCAGCCCGCTATAATAACGGTTACAAAACCGGACCATCCCAAAGCATAAAAAGCCACATCGCCGGGATCAAGCTGAACAATCTTTTTTCCCATAAGAACAGCTGTGCCCGCACCCATAATCCCGGCAGCAATCCATGCAATATAATGCCCAAAAAGCATTCCCGTACTTGTAGCATAGCCATATGACCTCTTTTTTGCAAATCGAAGCAATGCCATGTCAATCAGACCAAAATGTGTAATGGTATTGGCAGCCCAGCCAAAACCTATAACCTCAAGTAACCCTATTCCGGGCTGACCCTTGCTATTAACCCCGGTCCAAACAGATTGATCTCCAATATGAATAAATTCTGACCAGCTCTTTGGCAGCGTTACCCCTAAAACATCAATTGATAAAGCCGGCAGTAGTACAAATGCACCGCTGATAAACATAGTAAAAAGCCAGGGTGCACAGATACCTGAAAAGTCAGAAACAGCATTAAATCCATAAATTGCTATAAATACCACAAATAAACCAACTAAAACAACAATAAAAACAAACCATAAATTGGTTGGATACCAGTTAAGCTGGGCAGGAACATTAAATACAAAACGAACTGCTGTGGCAGATACCGTTACCATTGCTGCAGAAATAACAGTAAATATGAGAACATTTGCCCAGTTATAAAGCTTAGACATAGAACTGCCTGCAATCTTATTAAGATAGGTATAGAGGCTTAAACGGGTGTCCACTGCAATAGGAGTGGTTAAAAACCTCCAGCTCAACACTGCCAATATATTGCCAATGAGAAGCCCCAAAATAATATCCATGGTCTTTGCACCCAGCGAAACAAATGTCGCTCCAATTACAAACTCTGTGGCAGCCACATGTTCGGCAGCATACACCCCGGCAAAATGGGTCCAGCCATGTAACTTATGTTTCGGAACAGGCAGCTGTTCTGCCTGAACCTTTTCAAGTTGAGAAAAATCAAATGATTCGTTCATGACCAAAATTTAAAATTATAATATTGAATGCTGATATCATGACCATATATCAAAAACCTTCAGACAATCCCTTTCTCTAAAGTCTCTTCTGATTTGCTGCAGGAGGTGATGCAAAAAACCCATACTGAAAATGTGAATAGGATTAAGTCTGTCATTTTTTTATTAATTTATGTTGTAAATATAAAATTATTTTCCTTTCATAGGGGTTTTCCATTTTTTCAAAGTGGTTACAATAATTTTTGAGTGTTTATGAAAAGATGCAATTCTCCAATTAAAATT
>CAZLZJ010000130.1:0-3599 GCA_964563975.1 uncultured Prolixibacteraceae bacterium | reverse complement strand
TATGCATCAATTACAACATTTTCCAATTTTGCTTCATCGCCATACTGAATCAACCCATTAGATTTATACTTTCTTGGATTAATATTCTCACCGTATCCAACAATATTTGTCAGCCTGGAATCTTTAAGAGTACCGCGTATCCTGACAACTGTCGGGGCATTCGAAAGCACATTATTAATAAAAATGCGGGAAGTCTCCCCCAGCAGATTTCTCTGTTTCTTCCAGTAAGGACTGTCATCACCAATATTAATTGCCTGATCTGTATATCCCTCACGGTCTTTTGCAGTATCCATGACATTATTAATAAAAACATTATAAATTTTTACACCGTCATGATTAAGAAGCCTTATAATAGAGCAGCACTGTTTGCCAACCGTAGTACCTTTAACATTGTTTATTGTTATATTATAAATATCATCATCTTCGCGCCATCCGGAACCTCCTACCTGCATTCCGGGCTTTCTTTTACCTTCATTGCGCTCCCTGACCTCTGTCCTCCAATCCAAATCCGGATTCCTTAAACCGGTCAAGGCAACCATGTCATCTCCTGAAACCCCGGTGATATTTTCAATGATTATATCATGACAACCTTTTCTGATATCTACACCATCCTGATTGGGATACTTCCAGGTATTTGCAATATTGATATTCGAAATTCTTCCATAAGCACAGCCATTTTCAACAGAAATTGCCCAGGCCTGGGTCTCCTCCATCGTAACACCCTCTATTATAAAGTGCTTGGTATTATATAAAAGTATGCCAATAGTGCGAAAACCACTCTTATCACCCGGCGGATCAAAATGTGCTTCCAATCCCCCGCTCAAAATAACATTTCCCTGACCTGTTATTGAGATATTCTTATCCTCCGATAAAGGATCTGTCCTGGCACCTCTGTTAGTAATTATATTATCTTGTGTACCCGGAGATAACCTGATTAAACAATCTTTCAATACCAAAGTAAAATCCGAAGGAAGGACAATTGCCCTGTCAATAAGCCAAACCGGGTTTTCTTTTACAATATTGTAACGAGGAATCTCAATGGAATTTACCCCTGACCTTAAAGCTTCTTCAATGGCAGTCTCGATGCGGTCACTATCAGATCCCTTTTTAAAATCATTGGGAGTAATTATTGAACCATCAGATTTTTCAGATGATAAACCATTGCCAATCTGATAACCCGAAGCTATAGTATTTGCAGGACAGTAAAGAATTAAAACTAAAAATATTAAAATAATTTTTTTCATAAATAGTGTTTAAAATTCTATTATACAAATAATTAAAATGGTTATTTTTCCCATAGTGCATTAATAATTTCAAGAGTATTTTCAACCAATTCCTGACCACCTTCAGGTCCTACAACATTGCTTGCAGGAATAGCCCCATATGCCTTACCTGCAACTGCCCGAAATGTTGGAAGATAAGTTCCGTTTCCTGCAAGCTGAACTAAAAAAGTTTGAATAGCAGGGCTGCGGGCTTTTATTCTGGTTCCAAAATCCATATACAGCTCAAAAGGGTTTGTCGCAAATACAATATCCCCGATCCTTACAACATGAATCTCAACGGGATACTTAGGCTCTATGCTCTGCATTCTGAAGTGCTCTTCAAGGTTTTCAGCCCGTCTGATCATAGCCTTATTTCTTGCTAATTTATTGAACATTTCCCTTTTTCCCTTCAATTCCGGGTTATTTTTTAATTCAAGCAAAGCCTCATCATATTGTTTTTGATAATCCTCTTTGACTGCGCCTTTAGGAACCCCGGGATAACTATCCAATGCAGCTTTTACCTCTTCCTTTGTGATGATACGTTTTGAAAGCTCTGCAATTCTCATTTCATGCTTAAACACAGGATCCCATTCAATACTATCTTTCATATATGGTAAAACTGAAGTTACTGCATCAGAAATACGCAAAGCCATATCTTTACGACGTCTCAATCTTTCATTTTCCTCGTCAGGAAACATTAATTTCTGCATTCGGTCTTCTGCTCTCCTGTCAACAATAATATCATGGCAAGATTGGTCTCCGGCAGGACTTGATTGTGTTAAAATATAAATTTTATTATCAAATCTTTTTGCCATCTCTTCTCTGACATCATGCCAATAATCAGAACTTATAAGATTGCCGTATGTAAATTGCGACGTGCAAGCCATGTTAATAACCACCCCGGTAATGTTAACTGTTTCATCCCATGTAAATAACAAATTCACTGAATGGTCCACAAACCCCTCCAGATGACTGAATCCCGGCCTGTTAATATTCCCATGCATTTGTGCTTCACCTGAAAAATCAACCTGTATCCGGTTATGGCCTGCAACAGCAAAACCCAAACCGTAGCTTATGCCTCCGGGTTTGCGTCTATTCCACGCCTCAACTATAGAATCTGCAATACGCACAGAAATAATATCCAGATACTCCTTAGGGCTTTGAAGATTAAAATCCATACCTATAAGATCTTCTATACTTTTTGAAGAGACGTTAGGTGCTGAATGGGTATGAGTAGCATTTAAAAATATCTGTTCAGGTTTAAGCTCCGGAACAGATTTCACAACGAGCCTGCGGACATTATTCAGCAAGTTATCTTCAGTAACTTCCCGTCGCCCGTCAGGGATCCCAAGCAGATCACAACTTACCATTATCACTTTTTCAGATGATGCCCCACTGCCCGATTCCATAACAAGTACGGTTGCAAGAATAGGATCCAGAACACCCTCTGAAATTGATAAGGTACGAATCAGAACAGTTTCATCAGGTGTTATATCAGCTATGGACCATCCTATTTTTAGATTTCCGGCACCATAATTTATTGCCGGCTCAGCTCTCCTTTGCCCGGAATCTGTGCAACAACAAAAACCAAATGACAAAAAAAGAACAATTAAAAATGATTTAAATACCTGTATATTATTCATATGATTAAAATTAATTATTTTCAATGGTATCAGATAAGCTTATCCCGACTTTAGTCGGAGTAACTCGCATATGTTTTAATTATGCTCTTAGGCGATTTTACAATCATGCTCGTTTCATAATACTTTAACTTAGTTAAGCAACATATACTTAATTCTTATTTCAAATTCTAACCTGTTTGCCAAAACTAATAGTAAATTATAAATCCGTTTCGACAATGACCGATTTTATTTTTTATCCCAGAGAGAGTTAATTATATTCAATGTACATTCTACCAATTCCTGGCCTCCTTCCGGACCGATAAGAGTACTTGTCAGAGTAACTCCATAACTTCCCCCCCCCAAAATAGCTCTTTTAGTAGAAAGGTAAGTGCTATTGCCGGCAAGTTGCAATAACCATATCTCCAATCCTTAAAATATGAATTTCTACAGGAAGCTTAGACTGAACTTTTTCCAGTTCATAACGTTCCTTAACGCTGTAACCCCTGTTAGTTTGCGAAAAAGTAAGGTTAACATTGATATACCATCTGAATTTTTCCTTAATACCCGGATTTTAAGCAAGTTGCTGATTAATATTCATCTGTGTTTGTGTAATAAGGAACTAAGCTGTATGGCCTCCATTCACAGACGATCATAAAATTCCCATGTTCCGCTTACAAATTCACCAAATCTAATTAAATCATTTCGTCTATGCTCC
>CAZLZJ010000129.1:0-3736 GCA_964563975.1 uncultured Prolixibacteraceae bacterium | reverse complement strand
TATTTACTGAACAATATTAGAATTTAGCCATTTAGCGTGTTTTAGGTTACGTGTCACCTGGGATATTCAAATGATCAGTTTTCCAAAGATTTAAAAAACACTATCCTGATAATCTATTTTAAGCTCAGTAACTACTTTCTTAGTTACTTTGATGCATTCCATTTTATTGTGATTAAATACAAGTAAGTTTTGCCCTGTAGGGTGTAAAGAGCTATTAAATAATATCCCATCTGCTCCAATTACAAATCGAATAAATTCACATATAAATTGGGTAGGAACATATTCAATATTTGAATCATATCTACGTATCGGTTTAGATAGATCCTTACCGATTAATTCCTTTAATCGAATTGCCTTTGTATGACTTTTTAGATTTCCAAATCCTGCAAATGCACTACCTTTCTCGGTAAAATCAACAACTTTAAGTTTTTCACCAGTTTTAACTTTAAATTCCCCTATACTAACTTCGTCATGAAGCAAAACTCGTGTTTCATAAAAAGTAGTTAAAGGTATTTTACTAAGATATAAGTAAGGAATACCCTGTGGATTGCCTCTTCCGCCACTTACTAATTCTTTCGCAGGACATCCCATTTCCTTTTGCGACATAGTTGAAAATCCTTCCCTATGATGAATCTTTGCCCTATAAAATCTTTCAGTTTCAGTAAAAATAATTTGATCCTTGAAAAAATTATCCCATTCAAGGTCTTTTATATTTTCCATTTTGACCAAAAAACGTCGTTCCCATTTTAATGATTCTTTAAGCTGTTCCCAGTAAGAAATATTTTCCTCAATCTCATCAATATATTTCACCTTTGTTGTAACCTTCCAGCTCTTAAAACCAGTAAGTGGCAAAATATCATTTAAAATATTAGTTGCTAAAGTATCATTTGGAAACAGCTTCCACTCCTGATTAATTAATTTAATTATATAATCCCCTGTTGCTTCTTCTTTATAAAGAGATAATAGTTCTTCAAAAAAATCTAATATCTCATTTACTGGTAATAATTTAACTGTTTCTTTTCCACAATATTTGCAAATACCTGTTTCAGATGAAAATGACTTTACATAACTTTTAATCTCAATGTCAGCGAAACAATTAGGACAAAGAAACATATCAAAATAATTAATGGATTAAAGAATATTATTTACAACTTCTAAATGATGTTTTATAGATATTTTTTTAATCATTCCTAATCCGGGATATCGTGCTTCATGATAATACCTTCGCAATTCATTAGAAGCATGAGTGTTTATTTGCTGATTATCAAGAAAGTTCACAGCTTTTTCTGCAGCTTCGGCAAACTTACCCTGTATATTAGCTTGGTCATCATTAGATTCAGAAGTAAAATGTCGTATCCAAATTTCATCATTTTCCTTCTTATAAGTTAAATGAATAGAAATAGCATATGGAGATGTTCCACCTTCAATATATTCATCGGGCAATGTTGTAAAATCTGAAAAGCCGAAATATCCATCTTCATTATAAAACAAATGCTCTTCTGTAAATTTCTCCTCCGGAATTCTTAAATAATCTGCATTTCTCCTTTGCTGATTAAAACAGCTGTCTAAGCGAATAAGCCTTTTGCCGGAATTTCTCAAACTTTTTTTTAAAGTTCTATTTTCCTTAGATACGATATATTCAACATAATCTGATTTAACAAAATTTAAAAATTCGCCAGAACCTGTATCAACAGAATCACCAAGAATAATCATAATCTTGCGCAAACCCTTTAATTTCAAAATGTACTGAATATCAGCTGTGTTCCTATTTAAAATAAATGCAGGTATCCAATCTATAAGATTTAATATTTCTGCTAAATGCTCAAATATAATTTCATAGTCTCCAATTTCGCCAATTTGAGGGTTAAGAATTAAAGCAAAATTTAATCTTAATTCTTTGAATTTATTTAATGCTATTTTAATGCTATTGAATGTCTTTTTTACTGGTTCAACAATTGGAATAACATTTTTGTTATCACCTCGTTCATTAGCAAATTCACGTAAAGCAATGAGTTCAAATTGACGACCTCGCAAATATGGGAAATACATCTTAGTTATAGATTAATTGGATTATTCAATTTTGTTATTAAGTTTTGATACTTTTTTTTGTCGAGCTGCATAGATAAAGCAAGCTGCCTTAATTCTTTTTCATAAAATCTCAAGTTGGAAGTATTTGTTTTTCGTTTTTTTATTTCATTAAGAAATAATTTTTTAAGTTCAGCTGAAGGTATTTTTTTTATTAATTGAAGACAAATTTCAAACATATTGAAACTATTCATTTTTGGAAGCTCACCATAATATGCAGTTATTATACTTTTATACTCCTTTGTTCTGATGCAGCGTATTAAAGTTTCTGGATCTATATTTTTATTTATTTTTGCTTTTTTTACTTCTAATAATTTAATGGATTCTTTTTGCTTTCTCAGTGCAATTATACCGGGAAATTCATTTCCAATTAAATATTTATCTATCATTGACTCATCAGTTATAATATAACATTGATCAAATACTTTAGCATAATCTGCGATCTGGCCTTTTAAACGACGATTGCTATCCAATTCAGTTTTAATTTCAAAGGCTTTACTTGTCCCATTAAATAATACAGTATCAGCAATTGAGTTGCCAACCCTGAATTCATTTATTACAACTGTATCTTTAACACCGTATTTATTTAACAGCAAATCATTTATAAAAAAATTTTTATACAAATATTCATTTCTATAATTTTTGATTAATTCAGCATAAATGAATTTTATATAATCAAGATAAGTAGTTATTTTACCTGATACTATTTTGCTTCTATCGTATCGATTTATTTTAGCATCAATAAAAGAATAGTCATCGTTAAGCATTCGCGAAAACACTGTTGAAGAGAAAACAGCGGAATAGCTTCGCATTCTGTTTAATTCTATATGGTCAACTGATGAATTCACTTTTTAAAGATATTCTGTCAAATTTAAATAAACGTTTTTAAAGTACAATGATATTCCTACTTATTAAATGCCCGATTATGAATCTTATTTACAGGAATGTTGCATATTAAAACAATTTCATGTCTTACAGTTACCCATAATGATCCTTTACGTATTAATAATTTCAACTATGTATCGCCCGAGTAAATTTCCATTTAAATGATCAAAAAAATCCTCCCCGGAAGAAAAACTTTCATCTATGCTGAAACATCACCGCTGAATTTTGAAAATTTAAAAGAGAGCAGATCAGGATCCAGTACTTCCGAAGCATCCTGAAAACAAATGCTATTGATGTAAAACGATGATTTTATGATTAAAAAACTTAAAAATGATGTGCTTCCCCTGAATCAGAATTTCAACAAAGACAAGGAGGGACTGGAATACTGTAGCTATTTCAATTCATCGTTTTGTACCAGTAATTTTGGTCGAAACTATGCCATTATTTAATAAAATGGTATAAAATTTCTCGATTCGCTTTGTGCCACCCGGGCTCCCAACATTCGGGACAAGCCGTAGCGGTTACACTAACGATTCGTTTTATACCACTTTGAAAGATCAGGAAAATAAGACTATATCGCACAAAATTTTAGTGATATGGGAAATAAACTTGATTCAATGGATTTAAAATAAATTATTACTCTGCACAAAGATGGTATCAACAACCGTCAGATTGGCCGGCTGCTGGGTATATCCCGCAATACGGTTAACAGTTATATAAAACAGATGCAGGTCAGTGACCATACTTTTGATTGTTACCGGAAATA
>CAZLZJ010000128.1:0-3742 GCA_964563975.1 uncultured Prolixibacteraceae bacterium | reverse complement strand
AAAAATTTAAATGTTTAATTTAATTATATACGAATGAAACCATATTTGAACTTTGTATTTTTTGTAATTTGCAGCGCATTGATATTCCCGGGATGTAATGCATCCAAAACATTGAAAGGCGGAGCAATAGGGTCAGGCGCCGGCGCCGTCATAGGAGGTATTATTGGAAGCCGTTCAGATAATACCGCAAAAGGGGCTGTAATCGGTGCTGCAGTCGGAGGAACCGCCGGTGCACTTATTGGCAAGTATATGGACAAGCAGGCTGAAGAGCTTGAGAAGGAGATGGACAATGCAACCGTAGAAAGAGTAGGGGAGGGAATACAGGTAACGATGAACTCAGGGATCCTTTTTGAATTTGATTCCTATGCTCTTAAACAATCAGCACGTGACGAGCTTTCATCAATGGCCAATGTGCTTAAAAATTATCCTGAAACCAAAATTCAGATTGACGGCTATACAGACAGCACCGGGTCTGACAGTTACAATCAAAAACTTTCAGAAAGAAGAGCTAAATCGGTAAGTGATTATTTACGTTCAATTGGAATCACCAATGATCGTATTACAGAAACAGGACATGGAAAAAATGCTCCTGTTGCTGATAACAGCACAGAAGAGGGAAGGATGCTTAATCGCAGAGTCGAAATAGGTATAGCTGCAAATGAAAAACTTAAAGAGTCTGCAGAGCAAGGTGAATTGCAGATCGATTAGATATAAACTTCGATGCTTTTACAACAAGGCATCATATATTATTTCAATGGGATGAAAGGCTTTCTTCCCGGTTCCATCTTTAATCTGATGCCTGCAAGAAGTACCGGGTGCAGATATTATAGTAGCTTCAGAAGCTTGTCTGACTGCTGGAAAAAGCACCATTTCGCCTATTTTCATTGATAAGCTGTGATGTTCCTTTTCATATCCGAACGAGCCTGCCATACCACAACACCCTGAAGGGATTTCTGTTACTGTATAATTAGTTGGTAATGAGAGCATTTGTTTTGTTGGAGCTGTACTTGCAATTGATTTTTGCTGACAATGTCCATGCAGAAGTATCTGTTTTTTTTGAGAAGTAAATTGTTCAGAATTGATATTGCCTTTTTTTATTTCAGCCGATACAAATTCTTCGAATAACAAAGCATTTTTACCTAATTGAATTGCATCCTCTTTAATGTTGTTATCGACAAGGTCGGGGTATTCATCTCTAAATGCCAATATGGCAGAAGGTTCGATACCGATTAAAGGCGATTTATCTGAAATAATATCTTTAAGCAGTTTAACATTTTTATTTGCAATTTTTTTGGAAGTACGTACCAAACCTTTTGATAAAAAAGTCCGGCCACTCATTTTATGTAGAGGTATTTTTACTTCATAACCCAGTTTTGTCAGCAGGAAGATAGCTTTGATACCTATATCGCTCTCATTATAATTTGTAAATTCATCATTGAACAAGTATACTTTTCCTTTACTTTTATTTATCGGCACCGGAATATCCCTTCCTGCCCACTTCTTTAAGGTTATTTTTGATAATTGAGGCACCTCCCTGGCGGTTGAGAAACCTATAAGTTTTTTCAGGATTGATGTATTCATTATATAATTTGACACAGGCCTGAATAGTACGGCAAGGCGATAAAGAACCGGCAAATATGCCACAAGTACGGAACGCATGGGTATCCCGTGAATATCATAGTAATATTGCAGAAATTCAGCTTTTAATTTGGTCATATCTACATTGGAAGGGCATTCACTTTTGCATGCTTTACAAGATATACACAAATCAAGAATATTATATATTTCCCGATGACTGAGCAAGCTCTCATTTTTGCCGGAATAGAAAAACTCACGAAGAATATTTGCTCTTGCCCGCGTTGACTTATCTTCATCTTTAGTAGCCATAAAGGTTGGGCACATAGTGCCGCCAATAATTTCACTTTTTCTGCAATCAGCTGACCCGTTGCATTTTTCTATACTTCTTATATAACCTTTATTGCAGGAAAAGTCAAAAAGTGTATCCGGTTCGGAAATTGAAAAACCGGGAGTAACACGAAGGCTTTCTGTTATTGGGGGGGTGTCTGTAATTTTTCCGGGATTTAGGATATTATCCGGATCCCATGTTTTTTTGATACTTTTAAGGAGATTATAGTTGTGCTCTCCAAGCATATAAGGTATAAATTTCCCTCTTACCCGCCCATCACCATGTTCCCCGCTCATAGAACCTCTGTATTTTTTTACCAATGCTGCCACCTCATTCATCAGTTGGTCAAATAACTTCACATCTGAAGGATCTTTAAAATTTATCAGAGGACGGAAGTGTATTTCACCTGTAGCTATATGTGCGTAATACACACTTGACAGTCCCATTTTTCCCAGCACTTTTTTAAGGTCAGCAATATAGTCAGGCAGGTATTCAGGAGCTACTGCCGTATCTTCAATGCCGGGAACCCCTTTTCTGTCTCCCGGAATATTTGCTAAAACACCTAATCCCGAGGTTCTTAATGCCCAAACTTTTTTAATTTCATCCTCTCCCGTAACTAAAGGGAAGTGATATCCAAGTCCGGCATCACGAAGATCTTTTTCTAAGGCTGCAGCTTTTTCTTTTAACTCCTCTTCACTTTCAAATGCAAATTCTATCATCAGGATTGCCCCGGGATTGCCTTTTATAAAAAAGCGGTTTTTTCGTTGTTCAATATTTTTTTTAGTACAATCCAATATTGTATTGTCCATTAGTTCTATTGCCCCGGGGTTATGTTTTAAAGCAATAAGATTTCCGTCGAGCGACTCCTCTAAAGTGTTGAAGTGAGCACAAACCAAACCTTTATGCAGGGGAGGGAGCGGTATCAGATTTAACTTTATCCTGTATGAAAAAGCAAGAGTCCCCTCCGATCCTGCAAGTAATTTGCAAAAATTGAAACTGTTGCCTCCGGGGGTGAAGATTTCTGAGTTTAGCAGTTCATCAATAGCATAACCCATATTACGGCGAGTAAGCTTGGGGTCAGGGAATTTTTCTCTGATCTCCTTTTGATTTGACGTATTAGAAAGAATATTAAAGATATTTTGGTAAATAGCTTTTTCCAATGAATTGGGATTATCTTCAAGTTTCTTTTTGAACTCTGTTTTGGTTAATGCCTTAAAAGTAACCTCTGAGCCATCGGAAAGAATAGCATCTACCTCTAAAATATGCTCTCTTACACTGCCATATATCAGGGAGTGTAATCCGCATGAATTATTGCCAAGCATTCCTCCTATTACACAACGGTCTGCTGTTGATGTTTCAGGTCCGAATTGTAATCCGTTTTTTGCAAGATACCGGTTTAATTCAGCTAAAACTACACCGGGTTCAACAATAACATATCGTTCATCTTTGTTGAACTCAGTGATTTTATTCATATATTTTGAAATATCGGCAATGATGCCGCTTCCGACAACCTGGCCTGCCAGCGATGTTCCCCCTCCCCTTGGAATTACAGAAGTACCGTTTTTGCGGGCAAAGGCAAGTATCTGCTTAATATCTTCCTTGTTTTTTGGCCTGGTTACCGCAAGGGGCATCTCTTTATATTGAGATGCATCGGTTGAATATAAAATCCGCTGCACATTATCGGTAAAAACATCACCTGATATTTGATTTTTCAGTTCGGAAAAGTCTGATAGCATAATACTTTGAATTCTAAGATTAATTGAATTGCAAAAATATATATTTAAACCATAATTATATACAGTAATTGAAATTAACCATCATTAACAGGGGTTATAA
>CAZLZJ010000127.1:0-3764 GCA_964563975.1 uncultured Prolixibacteraceae bacterium | reverse complement strand
TTTATCCCATATAACCTTCACGCTATGGCTGTTTTCTCCAAACCAGCCATCAGATTCAGCAGTAATAAGGGTCTCCCTCTCTTTAAGCAGGACTTCAGAAATAAACTTGGTTCCCGAACGCCTGGCACTCTTCCCGTTAACCTTAACGATTACATCAAGAGGGGCCTCTCCCTGAACCTCTATCATTAAGCCGCCGTCTGCTTCGGCACCGTGTCTTCTGTTCAGTACCGCACCATGAAAGGGCTCTTCAATTTTTATTAGATTTGTAATCCCTCCGGATGCAAAACCTGACTTAATCCTTCCCCCTCCCAAAAGAAGCCCCCCGGACAAAGCTGTGGCTGACTGAATAAATTTTCTTCTTTTTGTCTTCATAATGGATGAATCTGTTTATATTATGGTTAAGTAAATTTACAGTAAAATTTCTTTAACGCTCACATCAGATACCTTGCCACACAAGAGCCACACTTCAATACTCTTTATCCTTTACCAGCTTCCTGCATGGCCGCGGATATCTCAGTTCAGCAAGATGTTTTTTCCACTTCCCGGCATCGTACCCAAACTTTTTGCCTGTCAAACAGCCAAGTTCAGAAGATGCAAAATATTTAAAATTAAAATGGATATCCTCTAAATATTTCAGCAACAGTTCATATCCGGCTTTTGAACCGCATCTTGCAAGAGCAGAAGCTATGTTGATTTCAAGGTTGCCGCCATAAACCCTCCACCTTGTGCGATTATAATCTGTAGTAATATATCCGCCGATATTTTCATCTTTCAGTAATTTTTCCAATCCCCTGCAAAACGAAGAGTCCGGATTCCGTTCAGCATAAAAACACAAATTGATTATCCTGTTATAAAAAGGAATGATCTTTAAGTCAATCCTGCTGTTAAAATAGTCTGCACGGTTGCCTGTCCACTCAATCATTTTTCCGCCCGAACCGGTTCTTTCCAGAATATGTCTTATTATTTTAACACTGCCCTTATCAGGTGCCAGCCCCAGCAATGCTATATTCTGGTTGATTCTCCAGAAAATTCCTTCAAGGAGATTCTTCTCCCTGCCCCTTATGAAGTCATAATTTTCAATATACCCCTCCGGATAGCCGGCAAGCTGTTCCTGTTTAAAAAGATCTTCCAGCTCTTCTGCAATAAGTGCATTGCCCATAGGTTCGCCAAACCAGGCCATTGTTTTGGCTATTAATACTTTACCATTTTTTTCATTAGCTTTTGCAAATACTTCTGTTAAAAGAGGAAGGGCTTTCCCTTTTGGCAACCTGCAGCAATCATAAAGATACTCAGGTTTCCCAAGGGCCAGATTTTCAATACGCCTATTGATTTCAGAAAAGTCGTTCAGTTTATTTCCGGACTTTTTCACTGAAAATTCTTCAGGAATAGCACCTGATAAAAACCACTCTTTTTGCAGTTCGGAAACATCATATTTACTGACACTTATATTTTTTGCAGATATATCAGCCGCTATTTGCCCCACATGGTATCCGAGTATCGAAAGGTCGCCCGACATCCTGGTAAACTGCATGGTACTTTGCGACTGACTGAAAGCTTTCCCTACAACCAACAGGCCGTCAACAGTATCGGGAACAACCGACCTGTAAGGTATCTCCACTCTTACTACATTAGAGTGTGGCAAAAGGAAACCGCATCTTGTAAATTCGGAGTTGCCAAAATAATGAGGATCATAATCACTGCTTGCAGCAGAGATCACATCATCAAAGTGGGTGCCCTCAACAGCATCAATCAGGTTCAGTTCATAAAGGCCTTTGATCCTTCTCGACTCCCTGACCGTAAGATAAGGATAGAAATTGTAAAAATGCGCTTCATAGTGAGACAAAAAAAGTCCTCTCTGAAGTTCAGATATCCGGGAAGTATCAATCAGGTCATAATCAGAACTGGGATAAGAGGGAGACTTGTTGCCTCCTGTGATATTCCACTGGCTGTAATTCTGGGTTATTCCGGCCCTTTTTTCACCATGGTAACATAAAACACCTGCAAAGGCAGCTATATCAGCATCTCCGGTTGCATCAACCGTAATATTCCCGGTTACCCTGAAAAGACGGCCATCCTTGCAACATAATATACCTTCTGTTTTTTTATTTTTAATCAGCGAACCGCAAATGATAGTGCCTGCAATAAACCTGCCCCCCGATTTTTCAAATCGCCCGGCTAAATATATCTTCCTGCCGGCTCTTTTTGTAAAACCAATCTCTTCGGTTAACCGGGCAGACTGATCTTCAAGTTCATTAATAAACGGATTATCTTTAATGCCATGATAATAACCCATTACGCCACCTAAGGTTTTTGTTCCTCCCGGATCATTGAAATATTCAACCACAACTGTGCCTGCACCTTTTTCTGAGGCGCCAAAAGCAGCGGTGATACCCGATGTCCCTGCTCCTGCAATTACAACTTCAAATCTCTCTTCACCCTTAATATACTTTTCAACCGGGAAAGAGCACCTCTCCAAAGGAATTGAGAGTCCCGGCTCTCCGGCACTTTCAAACTTAATCTGTTGAAAAGGTATCAGAGACCCGGCTATCAGAAGATCTCCGTAATTGCTGCCTGCAAAATCAAAATTCAACTCTCCCGCCAATTCAGCTGCTCTCTTTTGCATCCGGGTTATCTCCTTACAGGTAAGTACTCCGCTACCGCCCTGAAGTATAAAGTAGCCCGACAAAGAGGGTATCGGAAAATCTTTATCTCCTGTACTTATGCTGCATTCAGAAGCATACTCATGTACTTTTGCCTTATTGAACAAGTGATGGTTATTTGTCAGATACTTCCCTATCCCGGCAGCAATCTGCCTGGCACGCATTTCTATCTCCTCAAACCGTATGCCCGTTGCCGAAAATTCAAATTCCAGCAAAACCTGGTTTTCAGCATTTTTGCCGGGATGCAATATAAGCTTGTTATTCAAAACCCCGGTAGCTGCAGGAACCTCAATATCTTTCTTTTCCGGTATATTGACATTAAGCAGCTCCATTACAAAACCTGCCTTAAAAGCAGTGATATCCTGTCCGGCCAGTTTCTTGGTAAACCTAACATTATCTGAAGCATCAATAAAATTCTTACACTTCACGGAAAACAGGCCGTGTTTTGAAGCCATAAGTACCCCGCTTACCCTGTTATTTGCTGAAAACACACCGCATATGTCAGTCATTAAAAGAAGATGGACGCCATTCAGAAGTAAATTTCTGAGCATGCCCTTCCTGACCGTCCCCGACATCAGCAGCAATTCATCCCCAAAAAGGCTTTTGTTAGGTCCTTCTCCTCCCTGCCTTCCTATTTCAGCCTGCTCCTGTCCGGGAAAAAAAAGATCAATCAGATCGTTATCCCAACTGTCAAAACCCTCCTTTCCAATCCATAAGCGATATTTTGCCGCAATTTCATAACCGGGACTGCTCCTTTTATCGGTTATTAAAACCTTTAATCCCTTTTTTGCAGCGCCGATTGCCGCAAAATATCCCTGCAGCCCTGCTCCGTTAATCACTAAATCGTACACATCAAATTGCGGTAATTCTGAAAACTGGCGGTTGATCTCTGCCAATGCCCGTGAAGTAAATATCCCCGGAGTTAACATTATGGCACCTGTTGCCGGCAATGTATATTGTAAAAAATTTCTCCTGTCTATCATTTTAAATTAAAAACAGATGAATATAAGAAATGTATTTTTTTCAGTCCCGGGCGGACTCAAAAAAGGTCATTGAAGATTAAATTTCTGAACGCGTTTACCTGTGCCTACCTCTGCCGTGTAA
>CAZLZJ010000126.1:0-3764 GCA_964563975.1 uncultured Prolixibacteraceae bacterium | reverse complement strand
TAAAAATCATTTATTTCTGAGATATCATGAATGCTTTCCAGTTCCTCCAGGCTGTAATACTCACTAAAAATGCTGTCTTGAGTAACCTTTACAATCCTGAATCCCGACTGGTCGTTACCTAACTGTTTTCCCACAGCGCTGGTGGTTATCATATCCACACCTTCATAATCCCCAATGGAATTTTTGTGAAAATGTCCGGCAAAAACTGCTTTTACGCCAAACCTGTTAAATAACTCAAAATATTTCTTTCGCTTCACAAGGGGGATATTGGAATATGTATCCGGTTCATCTGCATCTTTTGCAAAAAATGGATGATGAGCAAAGACAACAATATTCCTGATGCCTCCGGCATTTTTCAATTCATTTTCCAGCCATTCGTATTGCTCCTTCTCCAATCTGTGTGAACCTGTTTTAAGGAGATTGGAATTTATTCCAATAAAAAGATTCTTCCTATGATTAAAAGAAAACTTATCATCTCCAATGATTTTTTTATAGTGCATAAACTCCTCTTCTGTCGGATTTACAGAATATTCATGATTACCGGGAACCATATATACAGGGATCTGCCTCTTTATCAAAGCCGTTATCCTGTCAAACTCCGCCCACTGGGATGAATCAGTATGATCGTGGATAAAATCACCCGTTATAACAACAAAATCAGGATTTAGCCTGTTAACAATCTCAACAGCCTTCCCATAAAGCTTTGTCTCTTTTTCAAAACTTTTATTAGCATCCAAAAATCCAAACTGAGGATCAGACATCTGAATAATAAAAAATGGGTTTCTGCTGTTTCTTTCAGATATGAATAAAAAAGTTGCCAAAAGCAATAACAGCAGTGCAACAGCAAAAGTCAAAAGTTTTTTTATCTGTTTCATAATCTCAGGTATATTCAATTATCAAATTAATTATAATTCCTGACTTACAACTTTATCATGGCATCCAATTCTTCCAGCCGGAATCTGACAGACAAAATATAAGGCTCTTTACCCTTCTCCCAATAACCGGAATCGACAGGTAAGGATCACTACAGTTGTCTGAGTATTGCCTGTCAACATTCTGAGCATATATATCCGGCATACTCAAAAGCATCATCAATACAAAAATCAAAAAACAGCCCATATTAAAAAAATTGATCTATATCAACAGAAACAACACTATCCACGGAATAATTAAAATAACGCCCCATATCAGAGACCTTCTTCCCTTTATTGAAGGAAAAATAAAATTAAACAATAAACTTGTTAAAACAGCCGCAATAAAAGACATAATGGTTATCCACAAAAATGAGAGCGGAGGATTCCCTGTCATTACATCCCAGAAACCAATCAAAAATGCAGTCATAAAACCGTAAACAGCTCCCATCAGCACACCAAAAGGCTTTGCATTTTTAATAAAAAGCGCGCTGAAAAAGAGGCTGAAAAGAGGTGCGACAAAGAGGCCGTTGGTCTTTGTAGTAACCTCAATTATATTGCCGGGAACCAGTTTTATCACAAGGCTGAGCAGTATTACCACTACTCCGATAAGTCCGCTTATTATTCTTATACTCTTTATACTATCGAGGTTTTTATGCCTCTTCACTGCCTCCGGCAGGATATCTGCAATAACTATAGAGCTTACCGAGTTTACTCCTGAAGACAAACTCGACATAGATGCAGAAAACAGTGCTGCAATAACTAATCCTGTCATCCCCTTGGGAAACTGGCTGGCAATAAAATGAGGAAATAAAAAATCAGCTTCCACTGCCTTTCCGTTAACCATCGGCATAAGATCAGGATAAATATTATAAAAACGCATAACTGAAAATCCGACAAACATCAGCAAGACAGTTATTATAACCAAGCCCGACTGGGTATAAGCAAATGTACGGCGAGCCGATTTAAGGTCTTTTGTTGACATAAACCTTTGAATGGCCATCTGATCCGAGCCCGTAGTACACAGCCACCATGCAAGGTTATTTATGAAGGCAAAAAATATTGTCAGACGAATATATGGATTGAAGTTAATAAAGTCTATCTTATCCCAATGGGTGGAGCCCGGGGCCGGTATCAACGAAAAAAAACCGCCAAACTCCGCTGCCACCATGATTATTGGAATAACAGCTCCCGACAATAGAATAAAGAACTGAATTACATCGGTTAGCAGCACAGCTTTTAGTCCTCCCAGTGCAGTATAAAAAATGGTAATACCGCCTAAAATGAGTATTATTATTAATATTATACTTTCATCCCATCCCATCATCACAACCATAGCTTTTGATGCAAGAAAAATAAGAAGTGCCATCCAAAGAAAGCGCGTTATAATAAAAATAAAAGAACCTGTTTTTCTGATCCCTTCTCCTAAAGGTTTCTTTAAAATCTCATAAGCACTGATAATCGGCAGATTCATAAAAAAAGGAATTATAAAATAGCTGGCAATTAAATATATAACAGGAGCCCCAACTATTGTTGCCAACGCATATAATGGCCCGTATCTTATCACTTCACCCGGAATTGCCAGATAGGTAATAGCACTAAAAAATGATACATACAGCGAAATACCGGTAAAAAAAGGGCTTGCAGATCTCCCTCCGAGATAATAATCTTCCTTACTTTTTTGCCTTGTCGAATAATACCAACCAATGCCAATAAGCAAAATACTATAGAGAATCAATACCAGCCAGTCAATCCAACATATATTACTATTTATGGTAACCGATAAGACTGCCCCATACAATTTGAATTTGCAGGCCCCAGTTATCATATCTCTTTAATTTCTCTCATACATCTGTAAATCTCTTCCTTCAAAGACTCAGAAACCGGCATCTCATAATCAGACTGGTAATTGCCTTTGCATCCCAGCAGCTCCATTGCATAAGAGTATGCCGGAAACACACTCTCCTTTAAAAAGATATTCCTCAGTTTCAATATATTGTTAAGGCACTCACTGATCAGCTCTTTGTCAGGGTTTTCCAGGTTTTGGTACATACATTTTGAATTTACGGGGGTACAGGTAAACATCCCGTCAAGATTCTTTTTAATACCATAATCCAGGGCAACATCAAACAGATCAAGGCCACTGTATAAAACTGCGTACTCCTCTATGAAACAGTTGTTTCGTTGAAAATCCCGTATCATTCCTAAGTTTGCTGTCTTGATTCCCCTGATATTTTTCTCATCCAAAAGGCTTTCAATAACGTCAATTGTAATAGACGACTGTGTCACAGACGGCAGGTCATACATATATACCGGATATTTCGAAGAGCCCGCCAACATTTGATAAAAATTAATAATATCATCGGTTTTTAATTTTTGATAGAAAGGAACCGTTGCAACAACTCCATCAATGGAAATACCTTCCAGAGAATCTATCCTGTCAAGAACCCGTGCCACTGAGCAATCCATTACCCCAATCATCACAGGAATTTTTCCTGAAACAATCTCTGCACAATGTCTGGCAACATTTGCATACTCCCTATTCCGGATACTTGCCATATTTCCCATGGAACCCATACAAAGCATGCCGGCTGCACCTGCTTCGATCATAAGTTCTATCTCTCTGCTAAAGCTGTCTTTATGCAAAACCCCGTTATTATCGAGCGGAGTCCCTAATGCTGAATAAAACCCATCATTTAATTTTTTCTTTGACATATTTTGTTTTGTTTTTATGTTTGTATTCTTTTGCAATTGTGGAGATAATATTAATGGTTCATTCTTTAGTTTTTTATATTAAGAGAGTTACAAGTTTAATGAATTTTCAGCAAAATCAACATAAATTTGACATATTCA
>CAZLZJ010000125.1:0-3765 GCA_964563975.1 uncultured Prolixibacteraceae bacterium | reverse complement strand
TGTAAAGCTTTTTGATTTGTCGGGGTAGCCGGATTTGAACCGACGACCTCGTCGTCCCGAACGACGCGCGCTACCGGACTGCGCTATACCCCGCTTTTTTTCGAAGCAAATTTAATCTTTTTTTGTTAAACAAAAATATCAGATTACAAAAAGCTTGATTATTTAAAATAGAAAGATTATTTTCAGGTTCTCATTTATAGCTAATTAAATATTCAACTATTATATAAAGAAAAAAATCAAACATTAGTTCAAAATTATTTCCTTTCAAATAAACTTTATTGCTATTTTTGCAAAAATTTAAAACTTAAATAATGAATATTGTAATAACGGCCTCAGGTAATAGCCTGGATTCTAATTTTGATGTGAAATTTGGAAGATGTGCATGGTTTTGCGTCTATAACACAAAAAATGAAACTACAGAGTTTTTTGAAAATGAATACAAAAATATTGATGGCGGAGCCGGTACAAAATCTGCTGCAAAAGTGGCAGAATTAGGAGCAAAAAAAGTAATATCCGGTCATTTTGGCCCAAAAGCAAAATCCTTACTTGAAAAACTTAAAATTCAAATGATCACAATTGATGATGAAGATAAAAGTATCGAAAATATCATCAAAGATTTAAAAGAGTAAACAACCCGGGCTTTACCGGGTTTATTTATGAAGCGAGCATCCCGGTTAAAACATATACGAGCAAGCTATACCGTTGACTATTTCATTCAGCGTACTAAAATTGATATGAAAATTGCAAATTAATAAATTAAAAAAATGAAAAAAATAGCTGTTCCGGTCGATGAAAATGGAATGTTAAATTCACATTTCGGACATTGCAAATATTTTGCGTTAATTGACGTTGAAAATAATAAAATATCAGGACAAGAAATTGTGCAACCCCCTCCTCATGAACCGGGGGTATTGCCAAAGTGGCTTGCCCAACAAGGAGTTACAGATGTACTTGCAGGAGGTATCGGAAACCGTGCAATACAAAACTTTAACCAACAAAAAATAAATGTATTTGCAGGTGCTCCTACACTCCCCTCAAAAGAGCTTGTTACAGGTTTTCTTACTAACTCTCTTACATTTGCTGCTAATTGTTGTGACCACTGACTATTATGCAGATAACTGTAGCCAGCGGAAAAGGAGGCACCGGGAAAACAACTGTGGCAGTTAACCTGTACTATTTTATTGAAAAATATTGGAGTCAAAATGTTCAATTGATCGATTGTGATGTAGAAGAACCAAATGATGCTCTTTTTTTTGCAAATAGGAAATTAGTAAAAAGCAAAAATGTTTTTCAATTAATTCCGGAAATTGATTCTGCCAAATGTACTTTCTGTGAAAAGTGTGTGGAGTGGTGTGAGTTTAATGCAATAACAATAGTGCCCGGCTTAAAATTTACGGATGTTAATAACAATATGTGCCATTCATGCGGTGCATGCCTTGTGGCATGTGAATATGGGGCTATACAGGAAAAAGAGATACCACTCGGAGTGATAAATTCATATTATACCGGGATTGGGAAAGGTATGATCGAAGGGCGACTTGAAGTTGGGTCACCAATGCAGACAATGCTTATCAAAAAACTAAAAAAAGAGTCGCTGCAAAAAGATTGTATAAACATTTTAGATGCCCCTCCGGGAACAAGTTGTTCGGTCGTGGAAACAGTAACTGAATCCAATCTTGTTATCTTAGTTACTGAACCAACTCCTTTTGGATTGCATGATCTGAAAATTACTGTTGACCTTCTTGATCAGCTAAATATCAGGTATGGCGTTGTTGTTAATAAGGCAGGGCTTGGTTCTGATGATATTTATGACTATCTGAAAGAAAAAAATATTGATCTGTTAGGTAATATTTCTTATAAAAAAGAGTATGCAGGATTATATTTTTCAGGCGACATTTTAAATAATATCTCTGACGATACGAAAGCTCTTTATAAAAATATAATTAATAAAATAAAAAGCATAGTATGAGGGAGGTCACAATTTTAAGCGGAAAGGGTGGCGCCGGAAAAACTACCGTAGCTGCTGCAATTGCTTCATTGGCACAAAATGCAGTGTTTTGCGACAATGATGTGGATGCGGCTGACCTGCACCTGATATTTGATCCGGAGATAAAAAAAGAGTACCAATTCGATAGTGGCACAATAGCAGAAATAAACCCGGATATCTGTACCGGCTGCGCCCTCTGCATCAACTATTGCAGGTTCGATGCTATCCATTACAATAAATCAGACCGGTTGTATATTAATCCGCATCAGTGTGAAGGGTGCAGGTTATGTGAACGTATTTGTCCTGAACAGGCAATTTCTTCATATAAAAACAGAAATAACAGCTGGTTTATTTCCAACACAAGATTTGGAACTCTGGTACATGCAAGAATGGGACCCGGTGAAGAAAATTCGGGCAGATTAGTAATATGTATCAGAGAAAAGGCAAAACAACTGGCTGCTGAACAAAATGCAAACTTTATAATTAGCGACGGATCGCCGGGAATAGGATGCCCGGTTATTGCTTCAGTTACAGGTACCGACATCGTATTGCTTGTTATTGAACCTTCACTTACCGGAATTCATGATGCAGAAAGATTACTGAAATTAGTAAGATCATTTGATATTCCGGTCTTTGCCTTAATAAATAAGTATGATATAAACAAAGAAATTACAGATAAAGCAGAATCTTTTTTAATTAATAACAGAATTCCTATTATTGGCAAAATTCCATTCGACACCAAATTTGTTGAATCAATGGTAAATGGCAAAACTATTGTTGAATATGCTCCCGGCTCAGAACTGACAAATATATTTGAGAAAGCCTGGCAAAGAATAATTTCCACCTGAAATGATACTCTAAACCCAAAACCTGACTGAACAATATAAACGACTATTATGCCATATAAATGGTGAAATATTTTATATATTGTCACATTTACCAACATGATGAAAATTATGCAAGTTCCATCTGATACCTTTGAAAACTTTAAATTTTAATCAGATGAAGATATATATCCTCACAGATAATGTTGCCGGAGGCAGGTTCCAGGCAGAACACGGATTATCGTATTTAATTGAAACTGAAAAAAAAAGTGTTCTTTTTGATACCGGCCACTCTGATATTTTTCTGAAAAATGCAACCCGGTTAAATATTGATATTACAAAAATAACAGACACTGTGGTATTAAGCCATGGCCACTGGGATCATGGTGATGGCTTAAGGCATTTAGAAAATAAAAAGCTAATTACCCATCCAAAAGCTTTTATCAGACGGTTTAGAAAAAAAGACCTCTCCCCTATCGGTTTGTCACTCTCAAAAACTGCCCTTCAAAATAAATTTCAAATAACGGAATCAGCTAAACCGGTAATGATAACCAACAATATCATTTTTCTTGGTGAAATTCCAAGGAAAAACAACTTTGAGGCACAAAACACTTCGTTTTCTGATGACTTCAGTGATGACGATTTCGTACCGGATGATTCCGCCATTGTAATTATTGAAAATAAAGAACTTATTATAATTACCGGATGTTCACATGCAGGTATTTGCAATATAACCGAATATGCAAAAAACGTAACCGGAATTAAAAAGGTGAAAGCCGTTGTTGGTGGATTTCACCTGAAGTATAACGATGAGCAGACTCAACAGACCATCAAATATATGAAACAAAATATGGTAAAAAATGTAATGCCTTCACATTGTACCGAATTACCTGCATTATCAGCTTTTCATAATGTATTTCATAATAATTTTATTAAAACCGGAATGATCCTGAA
>CAZLZJ010000124.1:2264-3778 GCA_964563975.1 uncultured Prolixibacteraceae bacterium | reverse complement strand
TATGAAACGACTACTTTTTTTTATAACGATTGCTGTTATCAGCAGTAATGGTTTTGCCCAGTTTAAGTCCTGGCAGGAGACTGAAGAGCAGAGAACTGAACGAATGGAGTGGTGGACCGATGCTCGCTTTGGAATGTTCATTCATTGGGGGATTTATTCAGAAGCAGCACGGGGAGAATGGATTAAAACAAATGAACGGATGTCGGAAGAGGAGTATCATAAATATTTTGAGATATTTAATCCTGACCTTTACGATCCTGTTGAATGGGCAAAAGCTGCAAAAAGAGCCGGCATGAAGTATGTTATTATCACCTCTAAGCATCATGATGGTTTTTGCTTATGGGATTCAAAGTATACAGATTACGATATAGCCGGAACTTCTTATGGAAAAGATCTTTTAAAACCATTTGTTGATGCATTCAGGAATGAGGGTTTACGTGTTGGATTTTATTACTCCGGGCCTGATTGGCACCATCCGAAGTATCCCATAAATCATGGAAGACTTATTCATCCTCTTCGTAACCATAAGGATGTCGATAAGCTGAATAAGGAGAGAAGCCTTGAAGAGTATGTTGAATATATGCATAATCAGATTCGGGAGTTGTTAACTGACTTTGGTCCTATTGATCTTTTTTGGTCTGATTATGGCAGTGATGTTACTGTTGGAGGAGATGAGAATGTACTTATTAACCTTATCAGGGGGCTTCAGCCCAAGGTTATAATGAATGATCGTCTGTTTAGCCTGCGCCTTCTTTCCGGTTGGGGTAGCAGGTGGGATTACCGCAGTCCGGAGCAGACAATGCCTATGAAAGGCGGTGTAACTATGGAGGGAGTGAAAGTACCCTGGGAAATTTGCCACACATTGAACGGATCATGGGGTTATAGAAGGAATGTAGATGTTACAAACCGATATGGATGGAAGAGCACTGAACAACTTATTGCTTTGCTTATTGAAACAGTCAGTAAAGGCGGTAATCTGTTGTTAAATGTCGGGCCTACTGCCAGAGGAAAGTTTTGTAATAAAACTATGGAACGGCTTGAAGGAGTGGGAGAGTGGATGGAATATAACAGCCGGGCAATTTATGGTTGTACGGAAGCACCACCGGAATTTAAAGCGCCTGACAATTGCCTGCTTACATATAATCCAGAGACAAACCGGTTATATGTTCACATTCTTAAATGGCCTGCACGGCTTCTGCACTTTGACAAATCATATGAAGGAAAAGTAAAGCATGCCCGTTTTTTGCATGATGCCTCTGAACTGCAGTTTTCAAAGGGGACAGCACATTGGGATTGGGTATGGACAGGCGATGAGGAGCTGATAAAAGAAAGAAAAGGAACTCTTGAAACAATACCTTTGATGCTGGAAATAGAAAAACCCGATGTGGAAATACCGGTAATAGAATTAATATTAAGATAATTAATAACATAAAATCGGTTAAAAAAACAATTTTAATTTTTTTAGTAATATTATTATAAATGAAACAATCATACTTAACCACTATTTTTCTTTT
>CAZLZJ010000124.1:0-2164 GCA_964563975.1 uncultured Prolixibacteraceae bacterium | reverse complement strand
TCTTTTAATTATTATAAGCGGATGCGGAGATTCCGTATCTAAAAGAGGGGAAGCACAAAAATATCGTGAAATCCGGGCGGGTGAGCCAATTATCATTGGATTGAAAAGTGATCATCCTGCAATTGAGCTTGCAGGGCAGGAGCTTGTAAAATATTTTAATCTCATGGCCGGTAACCCTGATGCTGCGACTATTGCAAATGATCCTGCATCTTTATATTTTTCAGCTGATTACAGAAGTGAGCCTGTTCATCTTGTACTGGGATTATTTAGTGATTTAAATATCAATCTTGACGGAGTGGAAGATGTGGAACTTGATGATGCTGTTTATATTGATGTACAGGGATCCCGGGGTATAATAGCCGGATCAAATCCACGCAGTGTTCTTTTTGCGGTTTATCGTTTTCTGGAAGCCAACGGCTGCCGGTGGATAAGACCCGGTCCTGACGGTGATTATGTACCTGACAGGCAGATTGGTAATTTAACACTACAGTTGGCCGATAAAGCAAAATACCGTTTTAGAGGAAATAATAACTCCGGTGCATATAGTATTGATTATATCATATCTAAAATTGAATGGGGCGCTAAAGTTGGATTGAATACTTTTTTCAACGAGTTTATTATGCCTAAAACAACATACCAAACATGGTACAGTCGTGGTTTTCCCTCTCAAAAAGTTTCTTGTCCGCTGACAGACACTGAAGTGATAGCATTTAATGAGCGTCTGATAAAAGAGATAAAACGCAGGGGAATGCTTCTTCATGCAGCAGGTCATGGCTGGAACGGTGTTTTTTTTGGTAACCCCGAGGTTGAGTGCGATCACTGGGGTACTATAGTTGTACCAGACAATCAGACTGAATTTTTATCTCTTGTTAATGGTGAACGTTTAAAAGGGGGACCTACTACCACAGAGCTCTGTTATGGCAATCCGCAGGTACGCCTGCGGCTGTCCCATATAATTGCAGATTATGCAGAGAAGCATCCTGAGGTTGATTATCTTCATTTTTGGCTTGATGATCGCAATAACAACACCTGCGAGTGTGAACTGTGCCGTCACAACAGGGTAAGTGATCACTATATTAAAATCTTGAATGATATTGATAAAGAGCTGACAAGAAGGGACGTATCCACGCGTATTGTATTTTTGATCTATTCTGATCTTATTTGGCCACCGGAAGAGGAACAGCTGATAAACAAGGATCGGTTTGCATTGATGTTTGCCCCGATTGCACGCTTTTATAATGAACCTTATGAATTACCTGCTGAAGATATAGACCTGCCTTCTTACCAGATGAATAAAAATAAGCCACCATCAAATATTCAGCAATTGGTTGGTTTTTTGCGTAAGTGGCAGGAAATATTTCCCGGATCCGGTTTTGCATACGACTACCATATGTGGTATTTTCATTTTTATGACCAGGGATATTATAGTTATCTGAAACTTCTGGCAGAGGATATCAGGCGACTGGCTGATCTGAAGCTGGACGGGTTTGTCAGCTGTCAGATGCAGAAAACATTTTACCCGCACGGATTGCCTCATTTTGCCAATGCCCGTCTTCTTTGGGATCCTGACAGCAGTGTTGATAAACTTGCTGAATACTATTTTGAAGGATCATTCGGGGTGCAGTGGAGTGAGGCTTTGGATTATATGAAAGCTCTTTCTGATCTGTTTAGCCCTGAATATTACTTTGGGAAGCAAAGAGGCCGGAAAACTGACGATACAGAAACCCGGGAAGCAAGGGAAAAACTATTAAAAGTTAAAGGTGTTGTGGATCAGTTTTACCCTGTCATTGAAAAAAACCTGAATGTTGGGAATCCTGCACAAAATCTCTCCTGGAAGCTTTTGGAAGCCCACTCGGGGATGGTAGTTTTGATGGCAGATGCACTACTTGCAAGAGATGAAGGCAGGAAGGATGATGAGAAAGTTGCCTGGAAAAAGCTTAGTGAATATATTGTTGGACATGAAGATGTTACAGAAGATGTATTTGATTTCTGGTCATTCAGAAGAATCTTCCGTGCGCTTCCATAGTAATGTAAAAAAATTAGAAAATATTTAGCGGGATAATTTTAAAGTAGAAAAGCAAATTCAGATGTTAAATAAAACGAGCATTCTGATTAAAATATATACGGGTTGTCCCGGCTTAAGTCGGGACAAGTTACATGATAC
>CAZLZJ010000123.1:0-3795 GCA_964563975.1 uncultured Prolixibacteraceae bacterium | reverse complement strand
TTATTTTAGTATTCCCCCTGCTACCGTTTCTGAAATATTAAATATATCTCGTAATTCTTTATTACTTAAATTTCCAATCCAGTTTTCCCCTGTAGAAACAGTCATTTCGGCAAGGGCTTTCTTTTGCTGAATCATTTCATTGATTTTTTCTTCAAATGTATTTTTTGTTATGAACCTGTGAACCATGACATTGTTCTTTTGACCGATGCGATATGCCCGGTCGGTAGCCTGTGATTCTACTGCCGGGTTCCACCACAGGTCATAATGAATGACATGGCTTGCTGCTGTCAGGTTTAATCCGGTCCCCGCTGCCCTGAGTGATAAAAGGAATATTTTATCTGCATGGTTCTCCTGAAACCGGTGTATCATTTCCTGTCGTTTATTAATATTGCATCCCCCATGATAATAGAGTGGTTCGATTTTATATCGTTCTGAAATAAAATGCTGCAGTAATAAGGCCATTTCGGTGAACTGGGTAAACAGCAAAACTTTCTCGCTGCTTTCCAGAATACTGTCAAGCTTATCGAAAAGGAGTTCAGTCTTTCCGCTTAATGAAGCATTTTTTTCTCCATTTTTAAGAAATTGTGCAGGATGGTTGCATATTTGTTTCAGGGCAAGAATCATCTGCAGTACCAATCCCTGTCTCACAAAAAGGGATTTCTGGTCAGAGTGTTTGATTCCTTCTATTTCATCCATTGCTTTTTCAAGTGTTTTTTCATAAAGGCTCGTCTGTTCTTTGGTCAGTGTGGCAAAACTGTCGATTTCGATCTTTTCGGGAAGGTCGGAAATAATGTTTTTGTCTGATTTCAGACGGCGCATCAGAAATGGGGCTGTAACTTTTTTCAATTTATCTGCCGTTGCCCTGTCATTCAATCGTTCAATGGGATAACCGTAAGTTTCGGTAAATTCTTTCAGGTTGCCCATTAAGCCGCGATTGCTATAATCCATGATACTCCACAATTCACTTAGCCTGTTTTCGACCGGAGTGCCACTCAGTGCTATAAAATTGTCTGACTTTATAGACTTTACCGCTTTAGTTTGTGCGGTATTTTGGTTTTTAATATTCTGGGCTTCGTCGATAATTATTGTATACCAACTCTTTTTTTTAAGCAATGTTGCGTCACTTCTTGCAATTCCATACGAGGTTATAAGCACGTCGTAATCGCTCAGTTTATTTAGGTTTCGTTGAGGACCGTGGTATATTTCAATATTTATGGAAGGGGCAAATTTTTGAAATTCTGCCTGCCAGTTGGTAAGCAGTCCGGTTGGTACTATAACCAGTGCTTTTTGATCATTTAGTTGTCCTTCCTCTTTGAATTTTAAAATTGCGGCAATAACCTGGATAGTTTTCCCCAATCCCATATCATCGGCCAGTACCGATCCGAAGCCAATCCTTGCATTTCGGTAAATCCAGGAAAATCCGCGGTGTTGGTAGGGGCGCAGTTGAGCCACTAATTCTTTTGGGACAGGGGTTTCATTGAATTCTGACAGTTCTCTGATCAGTTTTTTTACTTCTTCATCAATTAATACTTTCGCACCGTTGTATTCTCCCGACAGAGCTGTGCGCAAAAGCTGAAAAGCTGATAGTTCTTTCGATTGCGAAAAGTGCTTATAAAGTTTTTCAAGATCTTGCTTTTCTACATAAATGTATTGGGTTTTGAACCTGATCAATCCTTCAGATTTTTGCAGTAACTTTTTGAATTCTGCTTCATCCATTACTGTGTCGCCCAAAGCAACCTGCCACTCAAAATCAAGAAGTTTATCCAGTCTAAGATAAGATTTTTCGGTTGACTTACTTTTTACTTTTACACTGGCTTTGGGTTTTAAAATTTGCTGTAGCGATTTGGGCAGGAGTACAGAAATATCGAGCAGTTGAATTGCAGGAATCATTTGCATTAAAAATGGGGTGAACGTCTGGTTATCCATTACCAACTCTTTTATTCCTCCTGAATTGATATATGTATCGAGTCCGGGGATGAAACTACTTAGCTGACTGAGTGACTGTAAAATTTCATACCGTTTGGTGTCATATATTTTTTGATTTAGAATATCTGTAAGTGGAACCGGCTCTTCCAATTTTCCTTTTGAGTCACGGATATTTATTAAAATCCTGAATTTGCCTTCTTTCAGCTCTTCCACAATCAGCATGGGCAGATAATTACCCCTGGTCAGGTAGAATTTTTGTAACCATGACATTATGCCACCTGCCAGCGCTTTCTCGCCGGGAGCGGAAAAGGGATAGCTTTCATTTTTAAAAAATAGTTGCAGGAACATGTCCCCTTCGGTGTTGCGGCTTACCAGACTTATTATTTCTGTAATAAACACCGATAAAAGATTGATGCCTGTTTCATTATTTACAGGTTTTTTCTTTTTTCTGTAGATTCCTGTAAAAACATCAGGAGGGAGGATCATTTGCAGTTCGTCTGTCAGTTTTTTTACCTCTTTGCTAAGCATTGCAGGCAACCAACGGATGGAATACTGTTTGTCTGGCAACAGAACTATTTGTGGTATAACAGCGCCATTTGCCACTAATTGAAGTGCAAAATGCAATACTGTATGCAATGATGCGGTCGATGGTTGGTAGTCGTAGGTTTTTGAACCCCGGATTTGTGATAGCTGTTGTAAGAATTCACTTACCGAAAATTCGCTATCATTGATAGTAACTTTAGCCTTTAATGATTCATCAAGTCTAACCTGATTGTCAGAATGATAATTAATATATTGTTTTTCGGAATAAGCTCTGGCAAAAAAATCAGGGAGGGTGATTTTTCCCGTTGCAGCCTTTTGTGCATTTTTGACCACACGGTTAAGTGTAGCAAGATATTTTTCGCGAAAATCGCTGCCTGAAGCAGTATAAAAAGCGGGATTTGGTGAAAGCAGCGATGTAAGGGGCTCATGAATTGGTTCCAGGTTTGCAAAAGAGAGCTTTCTGTATGCTTTTTCCGGATCGTATTTAATTTCCTTTTTTTTCTTTGTGAAGAAGATATCCTGAATTTTAGGAATTTCAGTATGTTGTTTATTGATAATAATTCCAATTTTTTCCATTTCTGAAAGCAGATCGACATTGTGAAGTGAGAAAACCAGGAAAGGATTGTTGTCGATTTCAGCAGATACCTTGTAAATTACTGAGGCAAGATGCTTACAAGGTACAGCCCAGTCAGGGCAGGAGCATTGCATTTTAAGGTCGTTCCACTGCTGCGGGAAAACTTTTAGTCCGTTTTGTTGGGCAAGTTCAAGAACATCAGGGTCAAGTTCACGGTTTAGCAGTTTTGAAATAATAACCGGGCGTTTAGTCAACTCTGTAATGAAGTTGCTTAGTTCAGGGTCGAAAAACGGTGGTAAAATGATGTCTACCTTGTAGGGAGTTGGCCGTCTTCCTAAGACTTTTGCAGAGATATGATTTCCGGTAATTTTTATTTTATCTACTGCTCCTTTTCTTGCATATGAAGCTCCGCGGGGCAACCGGTTGCTGTAATCTATATTGTTCAGGGAATTCAGCCATTGTTCGCCCCACCATGTTTTTCCAAATGCAGCTGTCATAAAAATTTGGTTTTAATAAATAATTATTTATTGAATTGGTATTCAAAATAAAGCAAAAAATCTGTTTTGTGACAAAAAGGATCATGGGAAATATTAATATTCCGGCAAGATTTATTAACAGAGATTTCAAATATTTAGATTTACCCCGGACAATTAAAATTATAGGTTGTTAAATTTTTTCACTGCTTGTAATTTACCCGTTAAATTATAACAGATCCTCCTTTCGACAATTCATCTCTTATATCCGTAAAGTTT
>CAZLZJ010000122.1:0-3811 GCA_964563975.1 uncultured Prolixibacteraceae bacterium | reverse complement strand
TGCAAAGAAGCTTATTAACTCATTATTGTCGCCTGCACGGTCAATTGCCCATACGCCTCTGCTGCCTGTGTATCGGGTTACCAACAAAATGACATCTTTTATTTTTTTTGTAAGGTTTTCATACCCTGGTTCTTTTGTAGAATAACTTTCGCAATAAAGAGGTACAATTTTGTTATGCTCCAGGTTGGCTCCTGTTACCTGGCACATATGATAACCCCTGGCTTTCTTCTTTTGGCTGGCATCGTAAATCCCACACAGGTTCTCCATTGCTTTGGCATACGGCTTTTGAATATCTCCGGGATCAATCGAAATAACCATATCATTGGTGATTTTTTCCTTGCCTAACCGTAAAATTTCACGGTTTATTTTCTCAGTAAAATCATTGTCCCGCAAATGGTTGCACAGCCGGTTCTCAGTCTTTATCAGTTTGATGCTTTCTTTTAAACATCTGCTGATATTCGATATTTTAACGTCTTTACAACATTGTATTCCATAAATAATCTGCCGGATAAATTTTTTCTGAGGTTTCTTCATATCTTTGGAAATGATTCCCGAAAATTTATTAACTTTCGCTTTGAATCTATTGATATCACTATAATTTGCGTCCATATCTGAGTTGTTTTGTTTTGTTGCTGCAACTTACAGATTTTTGGGCGCAAATTTTTGGGGAAACTTCTTTTTATGCAAAAAAAATGTACCTCGCACTTTTAAAAATCATAGATCCCAACAAATGCAGGGTATTTAAAGAATTATTGTTTTAATTTTGGGGAAAGTCCAGTGATTATAAAAAAAATTAATAAAATATCAATTAATCCTGAAAAGGTGATTAAAAATGACGAATTAGTGAATTTGAGAGGTGGTAGATATGGGATTGAAAACTGGTGTTATAATAGTGGATGGCAGATTCTTGAACATATTATTTTGGCCGATGTATGTGGTGGTGATGCAGGATTGGCAGAATGTAAAAGCGTGTGGTCAGAAACTAAGTATTCAACTTGTGAGCCAGTTTAATGTTTGATATTGTGACACTTGGATTTACCAAGTGTCACAATACTGTCGAAATATTAATTAGACATATGAGAATTAAATTATGTATTGGAGTTGTTTTACTACTTATTTGTTGTTGTAGACAAGAAAAAGATCATATAAAACAAATTTCATTTTCTAATTCGAGAGATATAAAAATATCATTAACTGATTTGGCTTCAGATTCTGATTATATTAAAATATCTAATACCATTCCAATCCAGCATCTTCTTAGCATAGAATATTTTGATAATTATTTTTTTATTTCATGTTATCCAAAGACGATCTTAAGATTAAATAAAGAAGGAGAAATAATTAATCAGATTTGTAAAATAGGAAGAGGACCGACTGAGATACAAAATCTTATGAGTTTTACAATTGATCGGTATAATAAAAATGTAATTGTATTATCAAGGCCGCATAAGTTGAAATTTTATAGCTTTTCAGGGGAATATATTAAAACAATAGATGTAGAACACATTTATAACTTTTTTGAGGTATATGTATTTGCTCAAAATCAAATATTATTAGTAAAAGGGAATGCCTATCTTAACAGTAAATACAATTGGGTCAAAATAGACATGGAAGGGAATATAATTGATTATAAACTGAACTCAATTAAATTTCCTTTAAAATCTTATCTGGGGATTATTCCTCCTGTAATTATTTTTAAAAAAGATAATTGCTTTTGTTATTATGAAACTTTTAATGATACTATATTTAAAATTAACGAAAAAGGTTATTCAACTGAATATCTTTTTGTTAGAGATCAGTATCGTCTTACTCCGGAGGTGTTTTTCAATAATGCACACATATGGATGAAAAATTTAAAAAAGGGTATTAAACCACCACAACTCTTAACCATAAATAATTTTTTTATGATAAATAATCAATTATGGATTAATTATGCATACCAGCGCGATAATCAGATAGCATATTTAGATAATAAAACTAATATGATATATAAAATAGTAAATTCTGATAATACTATAGGAATTATAAATGATTTTGACGGTGGACTTCCCTTCATTCCAAAATGGAAATTGATAAAAGATGGGTATAGCTATTTGGTTTATGGGATTGATGCATATAAACTTAAAGCTCATGTTGCTTCGAAAACTTTCCGGAAATCCACCCCAAAATATCCGAAAAAGAAAAAAGAACTTGAAAAATTGGCCAACAGCCTTGATGAAAATGATAACCCGGTTCTGATGCTTGTAAAGCTGAAAAAATAAAGACTAATATTTTAAACTGTATCATTGTTAAATCCCAAAATACAAAGTTTGTATGATTTTGAAAAAATGAATCTGTGTTGCCGGCGAAAATTTATAATTTGGGAAACAAATGATATATAAAAAATTTTATTGATATTTTAATTTTTTCTAAATTACATACTAATAAAGGTTAAACCATGCAACTACAAACTTCATATAAACCAAAATCTGGGAGCCAATCTTTACAACCTTTGATTAATCCTCTGCTTTTAAATGCAAGTTTTATTGATAATATAGGATTGATGCATGGGAAAATGGGAATATCCGCTTTTCCCTTTCACCTTGCACGCAGCATGAGAAACAAAGTATTTGAAGAATATGCAGGCGAACTTATTGATTAAATATATGAAAAGATGACAGTTAATACTCCGGTTAATTTTGAAAACGGGCTTGCTGCCTTTTTATGGATTTACAGTCAGCTTCACCACCTGAGAGGTGGCACCATTTTTAAACAGGAAATGGAGTATTGGTGCAAAAAGGCACCATTAGCACAAGGTGTCAATAAGATAAATCATGAGCCAAAAACTGGAAGTGCTCATGGTTTTGAAATACTGGAAGGACTGGCGGGAATTCTATTTACATTAAAATGAAACAGCGGAAAATATAAAAGCCATTAACTCAGAAAAGGGAAAGGGCAGAAAGCCAAAGAGTGTCAATTACTTCTGCTTCCTGCCCGGACTCCTCCAATAACAAAGAAAGGAGGTGATGTAACAAAGATAAAACAAATCCGCAAAGACTGCCAACCTTAACGAAGCGGTATTAACCAGAAACCACATGTTAATGCAAGAAAGTTGAATAATAGTAATTAACAATCAAAAAAGTATTGATTATGAAAAAGTTAAAAAAATTATTAATCAATTCTGAAAAGGTGATTAAAAATGAAGAGTTAGTGAATTTAAAAGGGGGGGTATGAAACATATGAGAGTGTAACCAAATATATTACAAATAATGGTTATACGATTGTATATACTCCAACCTGTTCTTCATCTGACATTAACGCAGCATGTCAACATGTTTATGGTTGGACAGGAGCCTCTATTTGTGTGGGGTGTAATTAGTGGACTATTACTTTTTGAGAAATTGGGATTTATTCCAATCTCTCATTTTTAGATTATAATAATTAAAACAACTATTGCTATGTATCAGCTATTAAAAACATTATTATTCTTTGTAATATTATCAATAGCATTAACATCATGCAAATCTTCAGAAAAAGATGAGTCAATAGCAAAAGTTGAAGTTAAGAATTCAAAACCCTCAACCTTTAAATTGTCAGATATAGGGGCAATTGACATTGACTACATACCTCTTGAAACTAAAAAGGAATCATTAATTACCAAGATATCAAATTTTATTTCTGATGGAAATGATTTTTATGTGGAAACCGTTGCAGGAGTTTTAAAATTTGATTCGAATGGTAAATTCGTTTCTAATATTGGGAAAAGGGGTAGAGGATCACAGGAATATTTGACTTGCGCCGATATCTCAATCGATACATTAAAAAACATTTA
>CAZLZJ010000121.1:0-3825 GCA_964563975.1 uncultured Prolixibacteraceae bacterium | reverse complement strand
CAGTCAAGAGGTCATCGGTTCGACTC
Organism: uncultured Prolixibacteraceae bacterium; assembly: GCA_964563975.1. Classification (GTDB taxonomy): domain Bacteria; phylum Bacteroidota; class Bacteroidia; order Bacteroidales; family Prolixibacteraceae; genus JAAYJR01. The sequence continues at coordinate 3,799 of CAZLZJ010000121.1, read as the reverse complement.
CGATATGCTCCACAAATAAAACCCGTAAATACGCTGCAAGTCAGGAAATTGCTCAATCGCAACTTTTACAAATTGTACAAAAATTGTACAAGCAGCAATTAATTATGTAACTTCCTTAAAGAATCATTGCTGGATATTATAAAATATATGCAGTATTTGATAATATTTATTTCGTTTTAATAATTGGTTTAAGATATTGGATTAAATATTTTTTTGAGAAATTATTTAATAATTTACAAACTGCTATATTCACAAATATAAATTTGTCAAATTGATAGTTTAACCAGTGGGTGTGTATCACCGGAATATCAAAGTGGTACAAAATGAACCGTTAGTGTAACCGCTTCGGCTTGTCCCGAATGTTGGGAGCTCCGGGTGGCACAAATTGAACCGAAATAGCCAACGGTTGATGGTATGGTTAGTAAGGGATTGCGGGCGATTTCCTCTCAAGTTACACGAAATATTAAAGCGGGCTACAAGCTCTCGCATATCACTGTAACCCTTATTTGACTATATTGTGTGTTATGGGTATGTGCCTTTTATTCTTGGTCATCAATCCCTTTAACTGTCATTAATAAAAAATCGAGGCATTTTGAATAATCCAAATCCTCATATTCAAGTCCAATCTTTCTAATATTTGAATAATAATCTTTAAGTTTTTTATAATAGTTTTTTTCCAACTGAACCGATGTTGCCTTTTCACCAATTTTCTCAATCAGGAACCATTTTTCAATCAATCGTGCAGTTCGTCCATTGCCGTCTTGAAATGGATGAATCTTAACGAAAACCAAATGCAATAAAGACGAATAATAAAAAATCTCAAATGGGTTTAATTCCTTACGATGAAGAATATCGATATCGTGAAATAATTTATCAAGTTCTGATTTAACTATCTCAGGGCTTGCAGCAACATACTCAATTTTATCATCGCTGTTTATTACAAACATTGGATTGCTCCTAATCAATCCTTGCTGGCTTTTCGGTAAAAGATTTTTACTCAAAATCGAGTGGGCTTTTTTTACATTCTCAAGTGTCAAATGATTATTATCAATGAAGTCATATGCAGAATATAAATCATCAGCTTTTCTGGTATAATCCGGTTTGAATTTTACTTTTAAAAATTTGTGCTTGAAATAACTATCAAAATCGATATCCTCTCCCTCAATCTTTGATGAATAAACGGATGAAACCGATTTATAAAACTGAAAATAATCTACAGGTACTCCAGGCTGTTTGCTTTTATCAATTTTATCCAATGGCGATTCTATTACAGCTTTGGTGTAATCATCAAGTAACTTATCTGTCAGAATTTTAAAATCCATTATTTATCAATTTGTACAAAGGTAATCTTTTTAGTTTCTGTTTAAAAATCAGTCGATATTTTGGAAACGCGAGGCTTTTCTGGCATTACCCACAACGGTCGAATGTGTGCCGTAAGGGAGTGCGAAGCAGTTTCCTATCCACTGAAGCCCTTATGGCATATACACTTTGTTGGCGGTTCGTGCTTTTTTATTGTCCGACTGTGAATCCATACATGTCTATGATTTTTGCTTTCGAATAATTTATGTTTGTCTTACGTCCTGTTGTAAAGTCGGTCGTAAATGTTTGCTTAGATAAATTATTAATTGTCCGCTTGTTCGCTTCGTAAAATCTTTTTATGAAAGTTAATGACTTTGTATTTACTCTTCGGAAACCACATTGTCTGCCTGCAATTACGCGGAAAGTATTGCAGAAGTAATTGTCAAATGCTGGAACAAAACCAAAAACGCCAAGCATAATTTTTGTTATCAGTGTCAAGTCAGCGTTGCCGTTAATAATTAAGCAGTCTTTTATTTCTTTATAGATGGTTATTATTGTTTGAATATTTTGGTCAGTGTAATTGTCCACATCAATTTTCCAAATGGAATTGTCAAGAGTTGAAATATAGCGAATTATCGGCTCAAAATGTTTAACACTTTTTTGTAGTAAAAAACTTGAACCTCTGAACATTCCCCAACTTGCCAAATAAAAACCAAGCGCTAAGCAGCTTTTTTCAAGGTCTTTGGTCAAATTGCCCTCTGTAAGAAAATAATTGTAGCAATAGTCAAAGGAAGTATAGCGATTGTTTGGATTTGACTTTTCCTTAAATTTTTTTACTTCTATTTCTATGTCCGACCGTATCATTGCTTGATTGGTTATGTTGTCAAATTGCAGCATAATTGTCTACGAAGGACTGTTGTTTTGTTAGCATGACCGCCAACGTATGTGCATATTGCATATGCAATATACATATTATTAGTCATTAATTCTATAATTTATTAATATTCAATTTAATGGACTTTTAATATTTGCATGCAAGAGACTTTTTACTCACATGGGTGTAAATCTCTGTTGTTTTGGTCGATTCATGTCTCAATAATTTTTGAATATATCTCAAATCTACGCCTTGTTCCAATAAATGAATTGCAAAAGAATGCCGCAGGAAATCCAAACTTTTTTCTAAGTAAATATCTGATATATAGCGTTTAGTTCAGCGAAGTTTGGATTTTGCACAAGTTTGGATAACTTAAAGAGTGGGTTCCATGATGCCTCCCTTTAGGTAACACTCCTGCCGCATAAATATAATCAGTAACGATAGTGCATAATGTGGACACTTTTATTGGCCTGTAAGGTTGAATAAGTGACAAAAAAAGACTCTTAGAATCATTATTTGGTCTGCCATTCTTTATATAATCAATAATGGCATTTCCTATATCAGAGAGAAGCGGCAGTATAATCTCCCTTTTGGTCTTGTATTGTTTGAGGGTAATGATACTGTTATCCCAATCCAAACTTGCAAACCGGAGTCTAGTAATATCAGAAGCCCGTAGTCCAAGTCTGGATGCAAGCAGTATCATTGCGTAATCCCTTTTACCTTTTGCGCTAGTCCTGTCTATTGCCGCCTCTACTTTTATTACTTCATCCTTGGTATAAAATGAGGGTATTTTCTCACCTCGATGGTACTTCAACCCTTCAAGTCTTTTGCTTAGATCCTCTTTTATAAAGCCAAATTCAAAAAGATACTTTAAAAATATTTTAACAGGACCACACTTGTATAATGTTTGATTTTGGGATGAAGCGAGAAAATAATCAATATCTTCTCCTTTAAGTGTCTCCAGTGTTGCACCATGCATCTTCATGGCTGTGGTAAAACTATCCAACGAACTTTGGTATGTTTGTATTGTCGAATCACTGAACCTGTACTCCCTGCTACGAAGAGATATGAAGCTTTTGGCTTTTAATCCCAGTTTACCGGGAAAAATGTACATATCGCCTTCCTTATATTTTGGACGATATGGTAAACCCTTAAGAAAATTATTCAATAAGAAGACTGCGCCTCTAGATGTGGTGTATTTGTATTTCGAGTCTGTTAACTCCAAACTTTTAAGAAAAGATGCTCCGACCTCTTCTGTGTAAATATCACAACCATGCATTTGCATAAAAGCCACGAGTTCACGGATACGTCGCATATGCCTTGCTCCTGTCTGTTGAGTTAACTTGTATTGTTTGATAAGCAACTCTTCTTGAGACATCAATTTGTCTCTCCTAATTTTTATTTCTACCATATCTTTGATAAATTTTGATTGATGAATGCATTTTCATCTATCACAAAGATATAGATAGGCATAATTTAATCAGAGAAAGATTATCAAAAGAACCGTTGTTTATCAGCTAGTTGTCAGTATTATATTAATGGTGCTTTTGATTTAATTAAAGTTTTGATAGCGCCTGCAATGGGCCCAGCATCCAATAGGTAAAACTCCTTTTTTGTTTTCGTATA
>CAZLZJ010000120.1:0-3829 GCA_964563975.1 uncultured Prolixibacteraceae bacterium | reverse complement strand
TTGTCCCGATTTTAATCGGGATGTCTGTTTTATTCCTCGAAATTTATTTTAATAAGGGCAAAAGCAGCATAATTTATTATATCCAGGTAATTTGCTTCTATCCCTTCAGACACTAATGTTTTACCTTTATTATCTTCAATTTGCTTTATTCTTTTGAGTTTCATCAGTATAAGGTCGGTATAAGAGCTGATACGCATTTTGCGCCAGGCCTCCTCATAATCATGATTCTTATTTTGCATAAGCTCTTTTGCTTCGTTTACACAGTTGTTATACATCTCTTCCGCCTTGTTTTTTTCCAGATCGGTTTCTGATGGCAAGAGCTCAAGTTGAATAAGTCCGATAATTGCATAATTAATTATTCCGATAAAATCAGGAACAACACCCTCGTCGACTTTGGAGATCCCTTTTTCTTCGATACTTCTGATCCTTTTGGCTTTGATATAAATTTGGTCAGTAAGTGAAATTGGTCTTAAAATTCTCCATGCTGTTCCGTAATCTTCCATTTTTTCTGAAAATACAGAACGGCAAATGCCTATAACCTCATCATATTGCTTGTTTGTTTTTTCCATATCTTACTAAATAAGGCATAAAAATATTAAAAATTGAGAAATTTGAGGGGTTTTGTTATACATTTGTATCTTATGAACCATTATGTACTTTTTTGATATTTGTTTATTTGTTTTTTTATTAAAAAATTAAGCTTATGTTGATAACCCAGTCGGCAGGAAGATTTTTAAAAAGAAAAAATTCTATCAATCTGGGAGGTAGGTTAATTGATTTTTCAGTACCTGCTGTAATGGGAGTTTTAAATGTAACTCCGGATTCTTTTTATGAGGGTGGAAAGACGCAGGACGAGCATGAGATGCTCACCATGGTTGAAGAGATGCTGTTGGAAGGTGCTGACATAATAGATATAGGTGCAGTGTCAACCAGACCCGGGGCACCGATGGCTACATCTAAAACTGAGTTGGAAAGGTTGCTTCCTGCAGTAATCGCAGTCAGAAAAACTTTTCCTGAAATTGCTATTTCAATTGATACATTCAGATCATGGGTTGCATTACGGGTAATTGAGGAAGTGGGACCGGTAATAATAAATGATATTTCAGGCGGAACATTAGATCCCAAAATGTATGAGACAGTAGCAAAAGTTCAGATGCCTTATGTGTTGTGTCATATCCAGGGAAATCCACATGATATGCAGGATGATCCTCAATATGAGGATGTAGTGAAAGACATTTCAAATTTTTTCAGTGAAAAGGTTAAGCTTTTAACAAAGATGGGAGTTAATGATATAATTATTGACCCCGGATTTGGATTTGGGAAAAATATGCAGCATAATTATGATCTTTTGAACCGGCTTGATTCTTTTAAGGTTTTTCAGCTTCCGGTGCTTGTGGGAGTAAGCAGAAAAACAATGGTTTGGAGATTGTTAAGCATTAAGCCCGAAGAAGCCCTTAATGGCACTACAGTCCTTAACACAATGGCTTTAATGGGAGGTGCTGATATTTTAAGGGTACATGATGTAAAAGAGGCTGCAGAGGCCATCACTCTTTTTGAAGCTTTGAAATCTACTGCCAAATAATGCCGTTATTTATTACAATACGGTTTCTGGATATCCTTGATATTTTATTGGTAGCTCTATTGCTTTATCAGGTATACAGGTTAATTAAGGGAACAGTTGCTTTTAATATTGTTATCGGACTGTTTTCGTTATACCTGTTGTGGGTTATTGTGAAGGCCTTAAATATGCAGTTGTTAGGCTCAATTATGGGTCAGTTTATAGGAGTGGGAGTTTTGGCACTTATTATTGTTTTTCATCCGGAGATAAGAAAATTTCTCATATTTATTGGTACCAACTACAATTTAAACAGGATATTTTCGATTGACAAGCTTTTTGGAATACATCGGGAGCGTGGTTTTCCGGATACAATAGTAGATATATTAACAGATGTGAGTTTTTCCATGGCAAAATCAAAGACAGGTGCATTGATTGTGATTGCCGGTTCTTCGGATTTGGCCGAGCAGATAAGAACGGGAGAGATTTTGAATGCAGATATTTCTTCATCTTTAATTCGAACTATATTTTTTAAGAATACCCCGTTACACGATGGAGCTGTTATTATTAAGGATAACAAGATAGTATCAGCAGGTTGCATATTGCCATTGACACAAAGGATATTGGATCAAACTTTTGGGCTAAGGCACAGAGCGGCAATTGGTATTACTGAGAATACCGATGCCGTTACAATTGTAATTTCCGAAGAGAAAGGAACCGTATCTTTTGCCAGGGAGGGAAAGATTAAACGCCAGCTTACCAAGGAAGCACTATACAGCCTGCTTGAACAGAATTTTCAAAAATCTGCCAAGTAGAAGTTAATGGCTCAAAAAGTAGTTTTTTCAATTTGATACTTATTCCGATCGTATGAGCTTCTTGATACCAGCTCTCCTAAAAATCCTGCAAGAAAAAATTGCGCTCCGATGATCATAGAAGTCAGGGCAATATAGAAATAAGGGCTTTGGGTTATCAGTTTTCCTGTGATTCCATGGTTAAGATCAATCATTTTTTGGATACCTATCCATATAGTAGCTGCAATTCCCAATATTACCATAATAATTCCCAGCACCCCAAAAAAGTGCATTGGCCGTTTAACGAATCTGGTCATAAACATAACAGACATTAGGTCCAAAGGTCCTCTGATAAACCTTTCAAGCCCGAACTTGGATACTCCGTATTTACGCTCATAATGCGTTACTGCTTTTTCACCAATTTTATTATAACCTGCCCATTTTGCCAATACCGGAATATAGCGGTGCATTTCTCCATATAGTTCAATATTTTTAACAACCTCTTTTTTATATGCTTTTAATCCGCAGTTCATATCATGGAGTTTGATGCCTGTAATTTGCCGAACAGTCCAGTTATATAATTTGCTGGGAATATTTTTAGTAAACAGGGGATCATGTCGCTTTTTCTTCCAGCCTGATACCAGATCATAATTCTCCTTTGTGATCATATTATACAATTCAGGTATTTCATCGGGACTATCCTGTAAGTCAGAGTCCATTGTAATTACCACATCCCCTTTAACTATGTCAAATCCGCAATGGAGTGCAGCTGCTTTACCATAGTTACGTTTAAATTTAATACCTTTTATTTCAGGATTATCTTTTTGAAGCAATTCAATTTTCTGCCATGAATTATCCCGGCTTCCGTCGTCGATGATTATCGCTTCCCATGAGAATTGATTATCTTCCATTACTTTTTTTATCCATGTGATCAGTTCTTTCAAAGAACCCTCTTCATTATAGACCGGAATAACCACAGAAATATTCATTTTCAATAAATTTTGAAGCAAGATTTTATACAAATATAGTTATTTGCCGGAAATTTGCCGGGAACATAAAATTTTATACTTTTGCACCGGGTAAGTCCTGTGCGGCCAGCTCCCGCTGAATCCCCCCAGGGTCGGAAGGCAGCAAGGGTAGGTGGTCGTAGCGGCGCGACACAGGTAGCTTACCCACTTTTTATTTAAAAGGGCAGACAAGAGTGAAAAAAGTTTTGCAGAATAACAAATTAATTCTTTACTTTGCGCCGCTATTTTAGAAAAGAAATTGTTCTAATCAGTTTGATAAATTGTAATGCCGGATTAGCTCAGTTGGCCAGAGCACGTGATTTGTAATCTCGGAGTCGTCAGTTCGAATCTGACATCCGGCTCATTGAAAAAAAGCCTGATTTTCAATATCAGGGGAGATACCGAAGCGGTCAAACGGGGCAGACTGTAAATCTGTTGGCAAAGCCTTCGTAGGTTCGAATCCTGCTCTCCCCACA
>CAZLZJ010000119.1:0-3920 GCA_964563975.1 uncultured Prolixibacteraceae bacterium | reverse complement strand
AGATGAAAAGGCTGAAATTTATTTTCATACTTTTTTTTATCGGTTCAGTATCCTGTAGCACTGAAAAGTTATCATGGCCGGAGCCTACGCAAGAATCCAGGCCGTGGACCCGTTGGTGGTGGATGGGTAATGCCGTTGATAAAGGGAATATTAAACGCGAATTGAAAGAGATGGCCGATATGGGAATCGGCGGAGTGGAAATAACCTCTATTTATGGTGTTAAAGGGGAGGAGGATAGGTTTATTGAATATCTTTCGCCTAAGTTTAGAGAGATGCTGGAATTTACTATCGAAGAGGCCGGTAAATTGGGCATGGGGGTAGATTTGCCTCCCGGTAGCGGATGGCGTTGCGGGGGGCCTTTTGTGCCGGAACAGAAAGGCCTTTGGTCACTGCAAATAGATAAAACAGAGGTAAAGAGAGATGTTTTATGGTCACTACCGGCTGGTTTTGAAGGAGCATCAGTAATATTATTTAAAGGTGCGGATGGCAAAAAAATTGTTTTTAGCCCCGATGATAATTATATACCTGAAACCGATGGTATTATTTATATTGCCGGAAGAATAAAGAATAACGACAAGGTGAAAAGAGCATCTATTGGAGGTGAAGGATGGGCAATTGACACTTTCGACGAAGAGATCACAAACTGGTATCTTGATGAATTTTCTAAAAGGTTAGGAATAGAGAAAGGATTGATAAGGTGTTACTTCCACGATTCATTTGAGTATACGGGCGATTTTACAAATAATTTTTCCGAAGAGTTCAGGCGAAGAAGGGGTTATGATTTTGCAAATTACCTTGATGTACTTGCAGGCGACAGCAAGGAGCTTGAAGCACGTGTTAAGTCAGATTACAGGGAGACACTGGCTGATCTGGTGCTTGAGTCTTTTATTCAGCCTATGACAGAGTGGGCACACAAAAATGGCAGTCTTAACCGAAATCAGGCACACGGTTCTCCCGGAAATATACTTGACCTTTATGCAGCATGCGACATTCCTGAAACAGAGATATATGATACTGTAGCACTTGGCAAGCCTAATATATTTGTTAATAAATTTGCATCCTCAGCAGCTCATGTAACAGGACAAAAACTTATCTCTTCCGAAAGCTATACATGGCTTAATGGCCACTGGACCGTTACTACCTCAGATATGGTAAGGGCAGCTAACCGGTTTTTTCTTGCTGGCATTAACCATATGTTTTTTCATGGTACATGTTACTCTCCCGATGATGCAGAATGGCCGGGGTGGTTGTTTTATGCTGCAACTCAGATTAATAACCGTAATTCACTATGGCGTGAAATGCCGGCTTTATTTAAATATATTGAAAGATGTCAGGGCGTGATGCAGTCGTCGAAGCCTGAAAGTGATCTGTTGATATATTGGCCATATTATGATGTGGCTGCCGGTGAGGGCAGAATTTTTAACCATATCGGGGTACATAGCGAATCGGTTTGGTTCGGCAGGGAGCCGGTAGCCGGTTTGTCTAAAAAGCTTGTAAGTGCCGGCTATACTTTTGATTTTATCTCTGACAGGCAATTATCGGATTGCAGAATTGAAAATGGTAAAGTAGTAACTTCAGGGGGGGCTGTTTATAAAGCTCTGATAGTGCCTAAAACCAAATATATTCCCGTCAGCACAATGGAACATTGCAACCGTTTGTTGTCGGGAGGTGCAACTTTATTGTTCGACCGGTCATTACCTGAAACCGTTCCGGGATTGAATGATCTTGAAAATAGGGAAAAAGCTCTTAATGAGATTAAAGAATTAATTGACAAGGGAAATGCAGGAGACATAATAAGGCTTCTTGGCAGTTATGGTATAAATGGCGAAAAATCTCTTTCTGAAAAAGGCTTTGATTTTATTAAGATGAAGATGGGCGGAAATGACTGGTACATGGTATTTAATTGTAATACCGGGGCTGTTGATGAGTATGTGAAATTAAATTCCAAATCTCGTAATTATATATTTTTTTCACCCATGAGTGGTAAGATCAGCCGGGCAGAAACTTCCGGGGAAGGAGTTCGTATCCGGCTGGAATCCGAAGAGGTGGTTTTTATTATGTGCAGCAATAAAAGGGTTGATGTTCCCGGCCATATCTATAACGACACCGGTATAGAAAAAGAGATTAAGGGAATGTGGAAAATAAGCTTTATTGAAGGAGGACCTGTTTTTCCCGGTGATATTTCCATTTCTGCACTGAAGCCGTGGACAGAAATGGGCGACGGGGAAACTGAAAGGTTTGCCGGGACAGCAAAATATTCAATTGAGTTTGAGGAGGAAGAAAATATAAAGGGGGCATTTGTTGACCTTGGGGATGTTCGCGATTGTGCCCGCATAAAGATGAATGGGAAAGATTATGGCACCCTTTTAGGGCCTTCCTATACGATTTGGATTGATAATTTAGAAAAGGGAAAAAACAATTTAGAGGTTGAGGTTACCAATGTTGCTGCTAACCGTATCCGCGATCTTGATGTCAGGGGCATTACATGGAAAAAATTTTACGATATCAATTTTATAAGTTTGGGAGCCGGACCGTTTGATGCTTCTCACTGGGAGGTTCGAGATGCCGGATTGCTTGGGCCGGTTACAATAAAATATTAGGGGTTATGATGTAACTGCAGTTTCTTTTGATCCGTTTGGAAAATTTAAAAAATATAGCGAAATGAAGAAAGTTGTTGTTTCCAAAAAAGTGTTAGTACCGTTTATACTTATTACCGGTTTATTTGCTTTATGGGGATTTGCAAATGATATCACCAATCCAATGGTTGCAGCTTTTCAAACTATCATGGAGATATCTAATGTCAGGGCAGCTCTTGTGCAGTTTGCCTTTTACGGAGGATATGCCACCATGGCTATTCCTGCTGCAATATTTATAAAAAAGTACAGTTATAAAAATGGAATACTTATGGGATTAGGCCTCTATGCCATAGGTGCATTGATGTTTTATCCGGCTGCACGGTATGAGATATTTGAGTTTTTTTTGGTTTCCCTGTATATCCTGACATTCGGACTTGCTTTTTTGGAAACAACAGCTAACCCATATATTCTTTCCATGGGTGATCCTAAGACAGCTACACGCCGGCTTAACCTGGCTCAGTCTTTTAATCCGATGGGCTCTCTTTTAGGAATGTTTGTTGCCTCAAACTTTATTCTCAGGTCTCTTGAATCTGACAAAAGAGATGCTGCGGGAGAGTTGATATTTAATACATTAAATGAAGCTGAAAAAGCTGCTATCAGAACCCACGATCTGGCTGTCATCAGAAATCCATATGTTTTACTTGGATTTGTGGTAATTGTTATGTTCATCATTATCTATCTGTCTAAAATGCCGGTTAGGGAAAATGCTGACCACACCATACATCTGAAAGATTCATTTCGCAGACTGATGAAAAATATTAAGTACAGGGAGGGTGTTGTTACGCAGGTTTTTTATGTCGGCGCTCAGATAATGTGCTGGACTTTTATTATACACTATGCAGATAATCTGGGAATATCTAAGTCGACAGCACAGAACTACAATATACTGGCGATGATGATCTTCCTTCTCAGCAGATTTATAAGTACTATGTTAATGAAATATTTGAATGCACGGCTACTGCTGATGGTTTTTGGCATTGGCGGTATGCTGACAACAACGGGTGTTATACTGATTCAGGGAATGGCCGGGCTTTATCTGCTTATTGCCACATCTGCATTTATGTCATTGATGTTTCCTACAATTTATGGAATTGCTCTTGAAGGGATTGGTGATGACTCTACCCTGGGGGCTGCCGGGCTGGTAATGGCTATTGTGGGTGGGGCATTGATGCCACCCCTTCAGGGTGCTATAATAGATTTGGGAAGAGTTGGCCGGCTGCCTGCAGTGAATGTGTCATTTATTCTTCCGTTCATAAGTTTTGTGGTTATTACAATTTATGGATA
>CAZLZJ010000118.1:0-3950 GCA_964563975.1 uncultured Prolixibacteraceae bacterium | reverse complement strand
TTCTAAATGAACGGTAAAGTATTTTACAATGTCAAATTGAAATTCTTCTAATCGTTGTATGCGTACAAATATATTCACATTTATGCTAATTTTCCAAATTTATTCACTTAAAAGCGAATTTTATTAACAATTTTTATTCTTATTTCGATATTTTCTTCCAGGTTTCTTCCGAAAACAGGTAGGATATTAACTGTCTGCGTGTTTCTTCAACTGTTGTTTTTGATGCTACAGGAAAGTTTACGTATTTAGCTGAGAATTAATTAAGTCCCAATTTTCAAAACGACATCCGGTCCAGCATCCAATTAAAAAATAATCTCTAACCCTTTCCATGTGTTCTTTATTGGAAAAATCTTTTTCCATAACTTATCAAGTTCCTCTTCATTCAAGTAAATTGCCTCTGATTCTTCTGTAACTATTTTAAAATTTCTTTTTCTGAAATCTGAATTCGTTGTCAATCCCCTATCAAACGCTGCACTCATGAATCCTTTAAGAACTGCTATTTGCTTTCCGACTGTATTGGTGGCTAAATTACAATCTTTTCCGGGATTGCTTTTATCCGGTACAAGTAAAAATTCATCCTCAATATACCTGCGAATAGTTTTTAATTCCAAATTGAAATCATCTTTATCGGTAATATCTGCCTTTGGTTTAACAGTCTGTGAATTTGGATTCCAATTTTCCGGATGAATAAACTTTCGGGTTTTAGCTGTCATGTCAACTGAACGACCTTCTTTTAATCTCACATAAATATTAGCCAGTTTATTTTTTCTCCGCATTTTCCCCACATTTTTTTAATTTATATTAATTACACTGATTGAAAATAATCTGTATCCTCGCTCGCTTTGTGCTAATGCATAAATTGCCCGGCAATATGTTAGTAAATGTATGGTATTTCAAGATTCCGAGGTAAATTTTGATTAGAATTTAAAAATATCTGTTATATAAATTGGTATGAACTTTTTTTGGCTATTTTTGGGCAACAAAATTTAATGATAAAAATTGCATCTGAATTATTTTATGTCAGATTTTTGTTTTCCCGATATTAAACTATATAACCAATTGGACGTAATTGCAAATAAACGTTTAGCCATTGACAATCTTTCAAAAACCATTTTAGGCAGCCTCTCCTATTTATATGATTCGCATGTGCATGACAGTTCCGACTATTCTACCGATATTGTTCGTTTTTCATTATTCCATAATGGGAAAAAGGTTACAGCACACCGTATTTTAACTAATCTGCGCATTTTCTTAGGTAAATATATTGTTAATGAACGTCATTTGGAAGGTTCCTGGCCTAGTCAAATTCATTATTTGCCGGAATTGATTAAAAATTTCACACAACCTTTTTTTGTAGTAACTGATTATAATCTTTTTTCAACCGCATCAACAGCATACTCACTTTTCCTCTTCGATGATATAAATATGCCGGAGAATGTTCGTCCTGTAAGAGAAATGCTGAGAAATGCAACTAACACTATCAGTAAATTCAAGAAAGGAGATGCTTACAATTTTTGGATACCACATTTTAACAACAAACAATCTTATATCTTTTCTAAGCCGTTGAACCTTCCTGTATCCATAGTTGATTTAAGATATAAAATATATAAACTCACCGGACTTTTAGGATTAAAAGATTTTAATGGTTCCGATACAATATTCAATTGGCTTGAAAAATGTTATGATAAACATAAAAATCCATGGGGGAGTTCCGTTATTTTTAATCTACCCAATGATGCAGACAACACTTCAGTTGCAATAGCGACTCAGGTACTTTATAACAAATGCTTTCAAAATAATGGAGTGAACCCAGATGTAAATTCCCTCGAAAAAGTTTCTTTGTTCAGGGATATCAATCGAAAAAAAATCGACATTAACAATAATCCTGCCGATAAAGACACCGGTGCATTCTTGACCTGGTTCAAAGATGAAGATGTTCCGGTATTCTCTTTGCCTCAGCATGGAATAATTCCTTTAGAAATAAACAATGTTGATATTACAATCAATTCTAATATTTTATTTGCCCTTGCCCTGACAAATAAAAAATCGACACCCGGATTTCAGGAAACCATTAATTATATTGCCCGTGCGATCGATCAAAAAACCTGGCAAGAAAAAAGTGTTTATTATCCTCAAAAATTAATTTTTGCTTACTCTTTATCCCGTGCCCGGAGAGATGGTGATATTGATGATCCGGTACTTGACCAATCGTTGGGGAAACTGATGAAACAATTATTGGAGGAACAAGCTGCATTTGAAAAGAGATATTCTTATTTACAGGGCGCTTTCCCTGATGATAAAAGCAGTTTTTTGTTACATTCAACAGGATTGGGTTTAGTGACTCTGCTTAACATGGGACGTTCAATGGCAGAAAGACATGGTTTACTGGAACATTACAAACAAGTGATAGACAATGCGGTGCTATTTCTAATTAAAAACTGCAATCCCATACAGGCTCTCCATAAAAGTACCAAAGATTATTTTCCTGATATTCAACCCATTTATTGGAATTCAGGTTTACTGTACGCCTCATCAAAAGAACAGCTGGCAAGGTGGTATTCTCACGCCCAGACAACATCCTTAATCCTCGAAGGGCTTACAAAATACGTATTGGCATACGATATTGATGAAAGTAAATTTCTATCCCGTCGTATATATCTAAACAATACAGGGAATAAATTATCACTATCGCTCTATCCTGTTAAATAAAATCCAGCATACTTAATTATTGATATGCTTTCTCAATCTTCTTTTTTTCAGCCAATAGAAAAAATGAAATAAAATAAATACAGAAAACATATTGAATATCAGAACCATAATAAAGCCTTTACCATATATGAAAACAGTGGCAAATATTAATATGGATGAATTAACCATAATGGCAAGTTGCCATGCTTCATTTCTACATCTCTTTTTCAGGTCTGTTTCAATTTTTTCTTTTGAAAATGAAATCAAAATAAAACCTGTGAGAATACTAAGTATAATAAGCTCTTCAAATATGTTGTTATTGATCAGAGTGAATAATTTTGTTTCCAGGTAAGATGCATATATTGCAAAAACCGGTATTGAAATATTCACTTTATTGAATGAATAATATATTGACAGAATAAAGCCAATAACTATTAATACAAATCCTGCCGGTTTGTATTTATATGAAAACATCGATTGTTTAAATATTAATTGTTTTGAGCACTACCCATGGTAGTAAAATTCATTGTTGAATCATCCTCGAATGTGACTTCCATACCAACAATCCCAAAACGATGATTTGCGATATATATCAATTTTTTTACTCCGGGTATCGAGCTTGGTGATTCCTCTATTTTCATAACTTTTATATTAAAAAATCCAAAGGAATAATCATCGTTGGTAGATTTACTTATCACTTTCCTTTTATATCCGGAACCAGCTGAATATGTGTCACCTACTTTTGAATCATATTTTACCAAAACGCCCGGATAAGAAGGATTTTTACTTTCAAAACCTTCTTTTGTTACCTTGAATTTAAGTCCTGTTACCGTAACATCGTTACCATTTACAGTGAATTCAGGTATATTTGATATAACATTCAAAATTACCGGATTGGTAATCTTTGCAGAACCTGTAAAAGTAGAAATGCCATCACTTGAGGAAATTACAGTTGCCACGGCATCTTTTACGCCATCGATGTCAATTGACGAAATTGTTGCTCCTACTTCACCCATCGGCGATTGTTCTCCTGCAATTGAATCATCATCATCAAAAAGACTACATGAATTCAAGAGTGCTAAGGTTAGAAAACAGATGATCAAAAATTTAATTTTCATAAAATTTCAGTTTAATAAATGATATAATTATGTTATGTTTTTGTTTGAATTCACCACACGAATATATGAATATATAATTAAAAAATCCGAAATAAAGATTTTATTTTATATCACTATATATGCCAGGGAATTAAAATCAAATAA
>CAZLZJ010000117.1:0-4113 GCA_964563975.1 uncultured Prolixibacteraceae bacterium | reverse complement strand
GGTCTCCAGGGAGCTGTCATAAAACCCAATAGTCTTGATGGATCAACAACTTTTTTACAATAATCAACCGTTGCCTCCATGTTAACCTCATTGGAGTGGTTACTTCCTGTGGGCACCTGGTCATAGCCAAATTCTTCAAGATCATTGTATAATTTCACATGAGTTTTTGTAGGCTCTTTAAGTGACTTCAGATCAAATGATGAACCATAATACCAGTTACTTTGGAGAACTGATTTTGGCATTTTTTTGAAGAACATTTCAGGATGGTGCCATGCATAATCAGACCATACCCATGAGCGGACTCCTTTTTTTTCAACTTCACCGATAAAGAAATAGAGATCTCCCCACCACAGATCATTCTGGCGGATAACAGCATAATCCTGTCTTCTTTGATGTTCAGCTGTCTCTTCATCCATACCCAGCTGGAAGAATCTGGGTCTGTCGAACAGGTCAATTACCTCGCTTATCAGGTCACGGCAAACCGAATAATATTTGGTGGTTGATACCATCCTTGAATATTCGCCCATCCAAATATCATGTGTGGTAGCAAAATTAAGTTTTGGAATTGGCTCAATGCCTGATTTTCGCATTTTTGCAAGCTCAGTTCTTAATTTGTCGGTTGTCCAGGCACCTTTTACAGCAATTTCAGGATGACTTTCATATTGAATTGCATCTCCAAGGTCGATAATAACCATATTCATACCCTCTGCAGCCATAGTTTTTATTAAGGCATCCCAGGTGGTCTGGTCGAATGTAAGAAAAGGACGATAAGGATGTGCCCATTCCCTT
This sequence comes from uncultured Prolixibacteraceae bacterium, assembly GCA_964563975.1. Classification (GTDB taxonomy): domain Bacteria; phylum Bacteroidota; class Bacteroidia; order Bacteroidales; family Prolixibacteraceae; genus JAAYJR01. The sequence goes on along the minus strand of CAZLZJ010000117.1, from coordinate 3,324 downwards.
GCTTCTTGGCAATCAGCACATTCATAATTTTCGTCACGATACTTTAAAGGAACATGATCTTCCCACATATTATAGCTAAGGTGAAGGAGATTAGCCCAGATTAACTCTTTTGCAGCAGGACTTTGTCCTGCAAACAGTACTGATGGCATACTTGCGGCAACTCCTGCTGCAGCCACCTGCCTGATAAAATTTCTGCGATTTGTCATGATAAATTTTTTAAAATTATAAAAAATGATTCTATTGACTTGCCAATTGTTTTAACAAAAGGCAGTTAGTAAGAGTTCTGAATTCAAGATTTCCGGGAACAACTTTAACAGGTTCCCATTCTACACAATAGTCATCTCCATTAATAAATGAAGAGCTGTAAATAACAATAAATTTTCAAAAATGTTAGAACTGAGGAAAAGAAAGGTTATCCTAGTTATGGATGGTTGCAAACATTTCGAGCAATTTTGTGACTATCTTAACAGATGCTTCTTTTTCCACTCTGTTAATGCTGATCCATGTTTCGTAGCCTCCAAGCTGGTGTTGCTCCGGTGTTGGTAAATAGCCGTAGCCACCGTTTGCCATCTCAATTGTAAATGTCGTTTTAAATGGGCTTTTCTCTTTTATTTCCAAACCCGTTTCAGAAAAGGTTTCAAAAGGAATAGCCGCTATAGCTAAGTCTCCAATACTAAATGTTTGTAAAATAATATTAACATACTCAGGCCATTCAAGCATTTTTAATGCTCTTGCATGATAAAATTTTTCACTTCCGTGAGGACCAACCCGTTTATCGGGCTTGTTAAATGCTTCTTTTGCATATTTTATCATTTCACTATCCGGCTTTCTGATTTTTAGCGGCAGTTCAGTATGGGCAACCTTCAATGGAACCCAGTTGTAAAACTCAATTTTATTATGAATTCGAAATACCTCCCCGGCTAAATCATTAGCAACGATTTTGATTTTTTTATAGGGTGGATAGTTTTCAGGGCTGCCGCCATAATTGATATTGTTTACATCCCCGGAGGTACCATTCGACAATATGCCTACAAAGGGAGGATCTTGTCTGTCTGCTTTCAGTAACTCCTGAATCCGGTCTGCGAAAACAGCAAAATAGTCTGCCGAAATATGACCTGCAGGAACGCCTCCCACATAGTGAAGGGAGTAATTTGCAAGAAGTGCAATAGGTTTACCGCCGGTTGATTGTACAGATATAAATGAAAATTCCGGATCGGGTGTACCGGCAGGTTTAAGCAGGTCGGGATTTCCAATTCCGGGATTCATCCTTACCCGGTCTTGTCCGCCAAAAGGGTTTGGAACATTTGCGCCGGGCTTCATTATCCATCGCCTTACAAACAGATGATCGGGAAGAGTTCCGGTTCCCCAGCCGATTTGAGCCGGTTCCATATTGTTCAGTGCTATTCTTACAACATCAGCAAGCCTTCTGATAAGGAATTTCTGATAGCCGTTAAATGGGGATCCGTCTATTCTTGCACCTCCTATGGAGTGTGTATGGGTTATTGACATTAAAATATTTTCAACAGGAATTCCTGTTTCATCATTAATGATTTTTTTTGCCTCATCATATAATTCACGGCTTGCCGTAACATTGTCAATAACTATAAATACTAATTTTGTTTTGTTGTCATCAAGGATCAGGCACCGCGCATGAAAATCGTCATGAATATGGTTTGCAGTGGATCTTTTGGTCAATGTTCCTCCGCTAACAAAAAAATCTTGTTTTTGTCCGTACCAGTCTTCAGTATCATTATCACTGACAGGCGGTGTAATGTTAGCAGTTGCCGCTCCTGCCATGAAGAGTCTGTCTTCTTTATTGTCATTAGTGTTTCCTGAAGACCGGTTGTTAATAAACAACAGAGTAATTGCCAACAGGCAAATTTTTGAAAAGATTATTTTTATTTTAATCATTTTCCAAATAATGTTAAGTTATTGATTATTTCTATGAGTTTTCTTGTCAAAGATTTTTCAATAGATAGAATTACGACTGTAAATATAATTAAATTCAAAAAAAATACATATTCTTTTTAAAAAAAATCCGGGACTGTTTTACAATTCCGGATTTAGGTAACAAAGGGTTGATTGTCTGATCTGTTATAGGGGATCGCCTTCACTGATTATTGTGACTTTCACTCTTGAACTAACTCCTTTGGCTTCGCTGCAAGAGAATGAAACAGAATTATTTCCCTCTTTGAGCAGTGGTATTTTATTATCTAAGGAGATTTCCTGAAGGATTTTTCCTTTAGGGCTGTATAATTTGCAATTTCCCTCTTCTCTGAGTTCAAGATACATCCCGGATTCCATTTTAACAGGAAAAACAATTGTTTCATTTCCAATTGTAACAGTAGGATTAGAAATGGTTATGGGGACTAAAGGCAGAGCCTTTACGGGACCAATAACACAATTTACTCTTTTATTTGCAGGGAGGTCGTTGAACCAGAATTGTAACTTGTCAACATTTCCAAGGCTGACAGTTCCTCTGTATGAATTGTAAACATTGAAACCTTCAGGTATTTCCTTTGTTTCAACATGCATCTCCCAAATATAGTCACTGAATCTTTTTGATTCAATTTCAACCAGCTCAAAATATCTCCATCCGGTAAAGTTTATATCAATAAAATGATCTCCTCTTACACCGGCGTACCCGATATGTTGTGGATTTGTTATTCTAAGGTTAAGAAGCTGTCTGCTTCCGTCACCTTTTACCCATACTCCTAAAGCCTGATTTTTTTCCAGGTTGATCCACGGTTCAAATGTTTTTTCCATTTTGATCCATGATCCCTCCTTTGGTGATGAGCCGGAGCTGGTTGCTGAAAAGTTAACAGCATTTTCAGCATTTTCAGGCAAGTCATCTGATGCAGTAATCTCTCCTGATACACCTTCGGCTGAGCCTTCGTTGCTGAACTCTCCCGGAGAATAACCGGTCAGGAGAATATTTGACGGATCGTTATATGGTTTTACCGACATTAGGGGCTGGATTCTCACTTTAAGCTGTTGTTCGGAAAAATCATTATTAACAGTCCACTTATCAGATTCATCATCTAATCCGGTAACTTTATGCTCATTGTAGGCAACCGGTTTAAAGTTCCAGTCGCCATTTTTTTCTTTAAAAAGAGTGAAATCTTTACCCGGCTCACGAAGTAACTCACGTACATCATCTGAGAAATATTTTTTATGCCTTAATTCTTCATATTGTTTGATCATTGCATGAAGATCTCCCAGGAGCGGTGTTTCGGCAACTGATCTTTTATCAACTGCACCCTGGACACAAAGCCCTGCATTATTCCCAATCATTTTACAGCAAAGATATTCAATATCGTCTGT
>CAZLZJ010000116.1:0-4114 GCA_964563975.1 uncultured Prolixibacteraceae bacterium | reverse complement strand
TAAATAAAAATATTTTCCAAATAAAGAAGAGGCCTTTTTCAGAGATATTCATGAAGGCAGAAAATATCAGGCGGGAGGTGGATTAATGAAACAACAACCGTATGAACACAATCAAAAAGTTGATTAAAAACATTATTGCATTGTGGGCAATATTAATATTCCCGGCATATATCAGTTCAGCCAACAATCAAATCCTCTTTCAGGTTAAAGGGACAGTTATCGATTCAATTTCCGGAGAAGGAATCTCTTATGTAACAATAAGTATCCAGAATATTGACGGGGTGATAAAACGACTGGCTGCCAATGAGTCGGGAAAGTTCAGTTTTGAACTTACTGAACCCGGAGAATACGATGTTATCTTCCATTCAATTGGTTATCAGTTACAAAAAAGGAAAATTGAAATAAATGAAGCCTCCCCGGCAGTTGATTTGGGCACTGTTTATATGCATCAATCAGTTGAAGAGATCGGAGAGGTTGTCGTAGCTGTTCAAAAACCCTTAATAAGGACTGAACCTGACAAAATTGTATATAGTCTGGAAGCTGATCCGGAGTCAAAAACCAGCAATGTCTTAGAGATACTACGCAAAGTTCCGTTAATAACAATTGATGGTGAAGATAATATACAGTTGAAAGGATCATCGAATTTTAAAATACTGATTGACGGGAAAAGTTCATCAATGGTATCCCAAAGCCCCGGGGAGATATTGCGAAGCCTGCCTGCCAACACTATCCGCGATATTGAGGTGATTACAGACCCCTCATCAAAATATGAAGCTGAAGGTACTGCGGGAATAATAAATATTATTACCAACAAGAAACCTTTAGAAGGATTTATGTCGCGTATAAGTTCAGGGATTGATACACGCGGAGGTTATAATGCCGGACTGTTTGCAACTTCAAAAATTAAAAAATTCGGATTTTCATTAAACTACGGCAATAATAAATTTAAACAGCCTGCAAACGAGTTATACAGCAGCAGGGAGAATCTCCTAAGCACAACAAACTACCTGACCGTAACTGAAGGAAGAAATAAATATACCGGCTCAGGAAATTTCCTCAGAGGTGAGGCAAGCTACGAGATAGACACCCTTAACCTGATCAGTCTCTCTTTTTGGGGATATTTTGGAAATGCAAACGGAACCGGACTAAACCTTACCGGCGATTATAACTTGGAAAATGCGCTTACCAGACAATTTGAAAACAGTATGGACTTTATCAATGAGTATGGTTCTATGTCGGGGAATATTGATTACCAGCGTACATTTAAAAAACCTGATAAAACATTTACAGTCTCTTACCGGCTTGACAACTCCCCGCGAAATACTTTTAATGAAAACAGCATAAACGGAATACTTGATTATATCTCATATCACCAAAAAAATTCAAATGAAGCTTTTAGCCGTGAACATACATTTCAGGTAGATTATTATAACCCCCTGACTAAAATACACCAGGTTGAAACCGGCATGAAATATATCTTACGCCAAAATGTCAGTAATTCAGACCTCCTGAGATTTAATGAAGATAAAGGGGAATGGGAGCAAGATCTTACCAGGATTAACGACCTGGATTATAATCAGTATATACTGGGGCTGTATGTTGGTTATGTTGCAAAACTAAAAAAGATCAATATAAAAACAGGGCTGAGGGCGGAGAGTACAAAAAACGACGGCCTGTTTAAATCAGCTGCAGATACAACATTTACAAACAGGTTGTTCAATATTATCCCATATATTACCTTATCAAAAAACCTTAAGAAAAACCAAAATGTGAAACTCTCGTATACCCAACGATTGTCACGCCCCGGGATCTGGCACCTTAACCCTTTTTATAACGACATTGACCCGCTTAATGTGCGGTATGGGAACCCAAAACTTAACTCTGAAATAACACACTCTTTCAATTTTTCGTATGGTAAATTTACTCCTGAATATAATTTTAACCTGAACCTCTCCTCCTCTTTTACAAATAACTCAATAACATCATATACAAAGCTGCAACCCGACGGTGTAAGTATTACAACCTATGAAAATATTGGCAAGAACCAGAATTTCGGCGCCTATATTTACGGATCGGTAAAGGTGGGTAAAGCAGTTAACCTCAATACAAACCTGGGAATTAACTATGTCGAAATGGAAAGAGGTGGAGATATGGGGATAAAAAATGAGGGGTTCCGTTACAATGGATCGTTGTCAGCAAGGATCACAACATGGACAAACGGAATATTTTCACTATTCGGGGGGGTATATTCACCTTCTGTGATACTCCAGGGAAAATATTCAGGTTTTTCATATTCAAGTATGTCAATTTCACAATCATTCTTCAATAAAAAACTGACAATAAATGCATCTGTTTCCGATCCCTTCAGGCAGAAAATGACTCATACAAGTAACCTGGCCGATAAAACCTTTACAAGTAAATCGACAAATTATATATATAACCGTATGTTCAGGATTTATATATCATATCAATTCGGACAAATGAAAGAACAGATCAAAAAAGCCAGGCGCACTATATCAAACGAAGACCTGAAAAGCGGAGGCGATAGTGGCCAGGGCGGAACTACTACAGTGCCGGAACAATAAAAGGATTTGACCGGTTTGAAACAAAAGTTTCAAGAAGGTGAGTCAGGGCATCCCATTTACAAAATAATGAACAAAGTCTTCCATCTGCTTGAATCCTACCTGATAATTAACCATCTTTATATCCACGAAAAAAATCGAAAATATTGTTGCATATCTGATTCTTTTAAACAAAAATTAAAATTTTCAATTATGAACATCTATAAATTAAAATTTCATAAATACTGCATAATATTCTACATTTTTTGGGGAGTAACATACGGTTTTCTCACAACAGATTCTTTAAATGCTCAGGAAAAACAGGAATACTTAAATATCTCTTCTTTCGATTTGGATGTAACTCCTCCTGTTGGAAGTAATTATCTTTCTTATGATCCCCAGATTGGAACATGGGATTTAAGTTTAAGGGCAAAAGGAATTATTATTTCAGGTTCCGGCCAGCCGGTGGTATTGTGTTCAATTGATTGGTTGAGCATTGGAAATGAAGGAATGGATGCTTTTAAAAATACCCTGGCAGAAGCGGCAGGAACAGTACCTGAAAGAGTAAGCGTACATTCCGTGCATCAACATGATGCGCCGCGATGTGATTTTGGTGCCGAACAGCGGTTGCTTATTGCCGGGCTTAATCCTGCCGGTTTCACTCCTACCAATTTTGATGGCACTTTTGCCCGTGAAACACTCTTAAAACTTCGTGAAATCGTTAAAAACTCATTAAATCATTCCGTTAAGGTCAACCGGATTGGATTTGGAAAAGCTGAAGTTTTTCAGGTGGCCTCAAACAGAAATATTTATGATAAAAATGGTATGGTAAGGGCAACACGGTTTTCTGCTGCAAAAAATGCTGAACTGCGTGCAGAACCGGAAGGTGTCATTGACCCGGATATATCACTTGTCAGTTTTTGGAATGATGATGAACCGGTAGCTGTTTTAAGTTTTTACGCCACACATCCGCAAAGTTATTACCGAACAGGAATACCAAATCCTGATTTTCCGGGAGTAGCACGTTTTATAAGGCAGATGTCTGTACCGCAGGCAATTCATATACATTTTACAGGTGCAGCGGGAAATATTGCAGCAGGAAAATATAATGACGGTTCACCTGAAAATCGTTGGATTTTGGCCGGCAGATTAGCTGACGGAATGAAAAGGGCATGGGAAGCTACTGAAAAGTATGAATTGAAAAAATTTGATTGGAAAGTGGAAAAAATAACATTGCCTCCGCGAAAAAATTTATACAAAATAAAAGACCAACTTTCAAATGATAAATCCTTATATCTGAAAAATAATGGATTGGCACGGAAGATGGCTTTTTTAGACAGAATGGAGGCCGGCAAAAAAATTGATGTCGGAATGTTTAAAACAGATGATATCAGAATTCTTTTCATGCCCGGAGAATTATTTGTTGAATACCAGTTGGCTGCAAAAAAATTCAGGCCCGATTTAAAAATTGCCATGGCTGCATCAGGCCATTTAAATCAACTTGGTAAATTCAAATTTGTAAGCCGGAACCACATGGATGGTATAACCGTCTT
>CAZLZJ010000115.1:2332-4200 GCA_964563975.1 uncultured Prolixibacteraceae bacterium | reverse complement strand
TATTATGGACATCAAATACATCCGGATGGACATCCACGGAGGCAAACCCCACGGGTGTTACGGTAATGGAGCCGACTACTTTTACCGCAACCTATACCGATCCCGATACCGGCTGCGAAGGCAGTGATTCGGTGTTCGTTGATATTTTGCCCTCAACCGTTGTTCCCAATCATGAAATTGCAATCTGCACAGGCGAAACATTTATCGTAAACCCCCAGGACGGGGATCCCGAAACCGTAATTCTGCCCGGCACAAGATACTCCTGGCCTGCTCCCACTGTTAGCCCTTCAGGAGGAATTTCCGGAGCAAGTGCTCAAAGTAATCAAACAGAAATAAGCCAGACCTTAATCAATAGCACTTCTAATGTTAAAACAGTTACTTATAACGTTACCGCAACAAACAGCCAAACGGATTGCGAAGGGGAGTTCACCGTTACCGTTACGGTCTATCCCGCCCCCCAATTTACCATGACCACCACTTTTCATGAGCAGTATCCCGGTAACCCCAGTTACCAATATCTTGAAATATGTGACGGCCAGTCGGTTTATAATATTCAGGATAATGATTTAGAGGTATTTATATGGATAAGCGGAAGATGGCGAATTCCAACTCGGAGTGACTTTTCCGGCTATGAAACAGTTTGGGAGTACTCTATTGGTACAGATGAAGGCCCATGGTTGGATGCCGAAGAGGTAGAAGGCGGATATATTAATTACAATAAGTATGAATATAAAATGCCGCGCCCTCCATCCATTTTTAGTCCGATAGGAGACTACTACTTCAGGTTCTACTTAGCAAACAGCTATGGATGCCGTACTTACTCTGATACCATTCATATGAAAATAGTGTCCAACCTGACTGTTGATGCCGGTGGCCCTGATTTAATTTGTGCTTCTCCGAATCCTGAGGAACTATCTTTAGCTGATGCAGATATCGGGGGCAATTCGACTACCCAAAAAACCGGGAAATGGGAAATAGTTTCCGGTGGTGGCACTTTGCGTTATAATAACGGTATATATAACGGAGCCAATCTAAATCATCCACTTTACAAAAATGTTACTTATGTTCCTCAAGCCAATTATTCGGGTACAATCATTCTTAAACTTACTTCAAATGATCCTGACGGACCGGGAGAATGGAATTGCCGGCCGGTTACAGGTGAAAGGGAAATAATTATTGAAGCGCGACCCGAAGCTCCTCAAGTTGAAAAAACTCATCCCGATTGTAACAATCCAAATGGTATAATTGAAATAGTAAGCCCGATTGGGGAGGATTTAACATATAGCATTGATGGTGAAAATTATCAGTCTGATACACAATTTACTGATATCCCTCCGGGTAGTTACAGTATTACTGTCCGTTCAGCCCTTGGTTGTTTATCCGATGAAACAACCATTGAAATTGAAGAACAACCTCCCACGCCTAATGTAGAAGACCAAACCTTTATAATTTGCAGTGATGAAACCTTTTCCTGGACACCGGAAGGAACACCTGCCGGAACTACATATACCTGGCCGGCTCCAGCAGGAACAGGTTTTTCCGGAGGTACAGAACAAATCGAGCCTGTTGAAGAAATCAGTTTCCGGTTAGTAAATGAAACTGTTTTACCGGTTAGCCCTGTAACAGCTATATATACAATTACTCCAAAAACCGGTGAATGTGTCGGTGTACCTTTTGAGCTTGCAATTACCATTAATCCTGAAGCTACGGTTTTTGCCGGCGAAAATAGAGCTGTTTGCGCAAGCAGCCTCGGCTTCCCTTTAGAGGGAGAAATTGGCGGTGCTGCAACTTCTGCCGAATGGTCGGGCGGCACCGGCACATATAATCCTGATAAATATACTTTAAATGCAATATACATACCCTCTGCT
>CAZLZJ010000115.1:0-2232 GCA_964563975.1 uncultured Prolixibacteraceae bacterium | reverse complement strand
GAGCCGGAACCTCTTAAAGCCGAAGCAGTTCACGACAGCATTCCTTGTGCCGGGGATGTAACTCCCGTAACCATCACCGTTACCGGCGGAACTGCCCCTTACACGGTTTCGTGGAATGGCGGAGCTGAAACGAAGATCATCAACGATATGGGAGGCAGCGCAGTCATTGACCAGTCCGAAGGAGTTGTCAATTACCTCATTACCGATGCAAACGGTTGCGAAGAGCCTATTTCAGTCGAAACCCATGTTGCCAAAAATACTCCTCCCGTAATCACTCAATGCCCCGTTTCTTTCCAATTTGAAGGTTGCAGCCCTGATGATATTTCTCATGAAACCGGTTTAGCCTATTCAGAAGTTGAAACGGAAATCACTAAGGATCAATTTACCGCTGTCGGAGGAGAGGCAGACGACAACTGTGCAGTTGTCTTATGGAAATATATTGATAAGATAACCTCTGAACCCGATTCCTGTCCGATTGTAGTTGTGCGGGCTTTTATAGTTGAAGACGCCAGCGGATTGACAAGTGATACCTGTAAACAAATTATCTCCATTGCCGATACAACCCCGCCAACCTTTCAGGTTCCGGCGGATTCTACCGTTTATAAAGACAGTGATTGCAACTACGACATCAGCGAAGCGATTACGGGCATACCTACAAATATCGCGGATAACTGCGATTCAAACCCTGAAGTAACCTACGTCGACAGCGACCCTGCGGAAGGCTCCTGCCTGTATGAGTTTGTCATTATCCGTACATGGACGGTAACAGATAATTGTGGCAAATCATATTCGCAAAATCAAACCATAACCGTTACCGACACTATTGCTCCGACTTTCACTGCACCGAAAGACATCACAATTTTTGCTGACGATAACTGTATGTACAGTGCCGACATCACCATAACAGGCACTGTAACGGATGCAGCCGATAACTGCGACACCAACCTTACTCCTACCTACTCTGATGCCGTAGACGATTCCAATCCGTGTGAGATAATCATCACCCGTACCTGGAGCCTGACAGATGCCTGCGGAAATAGAGCTGAAGATAAAAAACAGATTATCACCATAATAGACAATACCCCTCCGATATTTACCCGTCCGCCAGATACCGAAGTTTATACTGATCTTGCCTGCGAATATGATGCATCGCCATCGGAAGCAGGTTTTGTTTTTGACGAATATGACAACTGTTCCACCGGTTTAGAGGCAACTTATTCAGACGACATTGATGATTCAGACCCATGCGAAATTGTTATTACCCGCACCTGGAGCCTGGCAGATAATTGCGGAAATGAAGCAGCAGATCAAGTGCAGATCATTCTTGTAAAGGATATAAGTGCCCCGATAATCAAATGTCCTCCAAATGAAGCTATTGCCTATGGGACGTCGTCAGATCCACTTATTACCGGCTACGCAATTGCAATAGATGATTGTGATAATGATCCACACATAACCTTTTCGGACGATACTATTCCCGGAAATTGTTACGGTAATTTCGAAATAAGGCGTACCTGGAAAGCAGAAGATCAATGCGGGAATATTGAATACTGCACACAGTCAATTTTTATACAGGATATAGAGCCGCCAGATATTACATGCTATGTAACGGAAAATCAAATTGCAGAGGCAAATTCAGGCAATCAATATGTACATCCCAATGATACATGGGATGCCACGGCTGTCGATAATACAGATGAACTTACGCTTATGGCTTATCTAACGGAAGAAACTACCGGAATTGTCTTCGGCCCATATACTACACTTGAAGGAGTAAGCTTCAATGAAGGAACCACCACGGTAACCTGGATAGCTACTGATGATTGCGGCAATTCAACATATTGTTCATTTACAGTTACAGTCAATGCAAAAGCAGGCTTAATTATAACAAAGATAGCTAATCCGGATCCTGTTGCAGCAGGAGACACACTGGTTTACACAATCACAATATATAACTCAGGGCCCTCCTCAGCCAGAAATGTAGTAATCACAGATGATATAACGGCATTCCCCTCACCTGAGTACTCAACCTCATTAACGGGGCCTTGGTCTGCATGGACAGGTTCAATAACCCTACCCGATCCTTTGCCGGTTAATGACACATATACAATTTACATTAAAGGGCAGTTAAGGGAGGATCAATGCGAGGATGTAACCAACACGGCAAAAGTAACAAGCGACAACGACGACGGCGACCCTGATAACACGGAAGTAACTATTGTAACAACTGTT
>CAZLZJ010000114.1:0-4207 GCA_964563975.1 uncultured Prolixibacteraceae bacterium | reverse complement strand
ACTGTTTTATTATTAAAAAGAAATGGTTTGCAAAACTAATTATTTCATGGGAATTGTCAAAATTCCCATATCAACATTTTTCTCCTTTACTTTTGAGAATTGATAAAAAAAAGATATTTTTCAAGAATAATATTTATGATTATTAAATATTTTTATTATGGAATATCGGGCAAATGAAGCGCGCTACAATTCAATGAAGTATAACAGGTGCGGACAGTCGGGATTATTGTTGCCTGCAATATCTTTGGGTCTGTGGCATAATTTTGGAGGAGTGGATAATTTTGAAAATAGTCGTGCCATCATATGCAGGGCATTCGATCTTGGAATTACCTACTTTGATTTAGCTAATAATTATGGTCCGCCTCCCGGATCTGCAGAGGAGAATTTTGGAAAGATACTCAAAAATGACCTTAGTGTGTATCGCGATGAGCTTATTATATCTACAAAAGCCGGTTATCTTATGTGGCCCGGACCATATGGTGAATGGGGGAGTAGAAAAAACTTACTGGCAAGTCTTGATCAAAGTCTTAAGCGAATGGGTATTGATTATGTGGATATTTTTTATTCTCACAGGCCTGATCCTGACACACCTTTACCGGAAACTATGATGGCCCTGGATTTTGCTGTTCGTTCAGGAAAGGCATTATATGCAGGTATTTCAAATTACCCTCCTGATATGACAAAAAAGGCTGTAAATATTTTAAAGAAATTGGGAACTCCCTGTCTTATTCATCAGCCGCGATATTCGATGTTTGACAGATGGGTAGAGGATGGTTTGCTTGACCTGCTTGAAGATGAGGGTATCGGATGTATACCTTTTTCTCCTTTAGCGCAGGGATTACTTACTGACCGGTATATTAACGGCATTCCTTCGGGATCAAGGGCAAGCAGGGAGATATTTTTGAAAAAAGAGAATGTAGCAGCTGTGCATGATAAAATTTTAAGGTTAAATGCAATTGCTGTTAAAAGAGGACAATCACTGGCACAGATGGCATTGGCATGGATTATGAAAGATAAAAGGATTACCTCGGTTCTTATTGGTGCCAGTTCTGTGGAGCAGCTGGAAGATAATGTCAGGATGCTTGATAATTGTCAGTTTACTACTGATGAATTGATTCGTATTGAAGAGGAGCTAAGGTCATAAAATATGATGCTGTAAGTTCGTTAGGCCATCAACGTTTGCCGGAGTAAGGTTTAAAATGTTATATAGCAGATTCAAATTGTTTTAGGAAACGAATATCGTTTTCAAAGAAATGTCTGATGTCTTTTATTCCGTACAGTAACATTGTTATACGCTCTATGCCCATACCAAATGCAAAGCCCGTGAACTTTTTATTATCTATATTACATGCACTGAAAACATTTGGATCGACCATTCCGCATCCAAGAATTTCCAGCCAACCTGTATATTTACAAACATTGCAACCTTCGCCTCCGCATATTGAGCAGCTAATATCCATTTCAGCACTTGGTTCGGTAAACGGGAAATACGATGGTCTGAGTCTGATTTGTGAGTCTGTTCCAAAAAGCTCTTTTGCAAAATATAGGAGAGTCTGCTTCAGGTCAGCAAATGATACATTTTCGTCAACATATAAACCTTCAATTTGATGAAATATACAATGTGAGCGGGCTGATACTGCTTCATTTCTGAATACCCTTCCCGGAAAAATTGCGCGTATTGGAGGAGGAGTGCTTTCCATTACTCTTATCTGTACACTTGATGTATGTGTACGTAGTAGTATGTCAGGATCTTTTTCAATAAAAAAAGTATCTTGCATATCTCTAGCAGGATGCTCAACAGGAAAGTTTAATGCAGAAAAAACATGCCAGTCATCTTCAATTTCAGGACCTTCTGCCACAATAAAACCTAACCGGCCAAAAATATTAACAATTTTATTTTTAACAATGGCAATAGGATGGCGGGTGCCTAAAGTCAATGGCTCTCCTGGCATTGTAAGGTCTGTTTCCAAGCTTCGTTTACCTATAGCCTGAAATGTTTCACGGAGGATGTTTATTTTTTCAGCAGCCAGGTTTTTGATTTCATTAAGTGCTTGCCCTACCTCTTTCTTTTCATTTGCAGGAACATTTTTAAAACTTGCAAAGAGTTGATTGATTACTCCTTTTTTTCCAATATATTTTATCCGGAGTTTTTCAACTTCTTCAAATGTGGCTGCACTTACTTGCTCAATCTCCTTTTTTAAGGTTTTTATTTTATCCAGCATACCTTTTCGTTTTGAGTCTTATTTTATAGATTGACAAATATAAAAAAACCTTTAAAAATAGGGAGAAGGTATTTTCTATTTTGAAAATAACTATATAATTTATTGATATTAATATACTTTAAATGTTGTGATTGTATTATACAATAACATTTTAACCTTTTCGACATTCATATTAAACACTTGTTTTATCTCCTCCCAGGTAACTGATTGTTCGTCTGTTTTCCAGCTATCATAATCGGTACTTAGTGCAATGGCAGCATATGGGATTTCAAGCTCATTTGCCAGGATGCACTCCGGTGCAACCGACATATTTATTATATCGGCTCCCCACAAGCGGAACATATTAGACTCTGCGCGTGTGGAAAATCTGGGACCTTCTATTGTAATTACAGTTCCGTTGGAATGAAAATCTAACTCTAATTTTTGAGCATTTATAATTAAACATTCCCGCAGGGTTTTATCAAAAGGCTCTGCCATGGCTGTATGGACAACTTTATTTTTTTCAAAACTATCGTGGAATGTTACTTTCCTGTGCCGCGTAAAGTCAATAAACTGGTCGGGAAATATAATTTCACCTCTTTTTATATTTTCTTTTAGGCTTCCGCAAGCAGTGGAAGATATAATATGAGTACATCCCAAGTTCTTAATAGCCCAGATATTGGCACGATTATTAACTTGTGATGGTGGAATGGAATGATCTTTTCCATGTCTTGAAAGTATTATTACATCAATATCACCAAATTTGCCGGTTTCAAATACTGATGAGGGTTGTCCATAAGGAGTTTGCAATTCTATCTTAACCGGGTTTTGAAGCATTAAAGGATCTTCGAGCCCTGATCCTCCTATTATTGCAATCTTTGTCATATTTTTTGTTTTTCAGGAAACAGGTTTAATATACTAATTTTCTTTGCTTCACAAATTCCTCTTTCAGTAATTAGCCCTGTAATCAACCGTGATGGGGTTATGTCGAAGCCAAAGTTAGCTGTTTTACAATTTGCCGGAACAATTTGCACCCTTTCAATTTTCTTTCCGTTCCATCCTTCAACATATGCTACCTCATCCTGACTTCTTTCTTCGATAGGTATTTCATTAAAACTATCTTCTATATGCCAATCGATTGAGGATGAAGGTAATGCTATATAAAAAGGAATATTATTATCATTTGCGGCTAAGGCTTTCAGGTATGTACCTATTTTGTTAGCAGTGTCTCCGGACAAAGCGGTTCTGTCGCTGCCTGCAATAACAAGGTCAACAAGGGCATGCTGCATTAAGTGACCTCCGGAATTGTCAGTAATCACTGTATGGGGTATGCCCTCTTCACCCAGCTCAAAAGCGGTCAGCCTGGATCCCTGATTGCGGGGGCGCGTTTCGTCGACCCATATATGCATTGGGATTCCACGAAGATGCGCTTTGTATATAGGAGCAGTTGCAGTTCCCCAGTCAATCGAGGCAAGCCAGCCTGCATTGCAATGGGTGAGAATATTTACTCTTTTTCCTTTTTGCCTATAGATATCTTCAATAAGTGTCAGCCCAAAATCTCCAATCCTGGCACTACAATTTACTTCATCCTCTTCAAGTTTTTTAATTTTATAGAATGTTTTTTCAATCAGATCCGGGGAGAACTCCTCAGTTAATATGAACTTTAAAATTGTATCGATTGTAAATTGCGGATTAATTGCAGTTGGGCGTGCAGATTTAAGATAGGAAGCTTTCTCTTTTATATATTCTCCCGGGTTTTTCCCTTTGTATCCTTTTAGTGCAAGATATATTCCCCAGGCTGCTGTGATGCCGATTAACGGTGCACCCCTGACTGCCATATCTTTTATTGCCAGATATACATCTTCAGGAGTTTTTAAATCAACTATTTTAAAAATAAACGGAAGTGTTCTTTGATCAATTATTTGTATTGTTGACCGGTCATTTTCCTTTACCCGGATTGTACGATAATGCTGACCTTGAATTTTCAATGCCTTTTCTTTTATTTA
>CAZLZJ010000113.1:0-4276 GCA_964563975.1 uncultured Prolixibacteraceae bacterium | reverse complement strand
TTGTGAGGGCTCCTTAAAAATTAACGTCATCCCTCATGAGGGTTTCATATGATTAAAATATTACTTTTATTTCACAAATTTAAAAATATTACTCAATTAATTAATAAGTTACAAAATATTAAATAAATGAAATTTTTTAAAGTTTTTTTATTGATTTTGGGATTTTTGGTTCTTTTTGCAATTATAGCAGGAACTGTTGTTCTCAAGAATATAAAGAGATCTGCACTTCCTGATTATTCAAAAGATCTTGATATACCGGGATTAAGTGAGGAAGTTACTGTGTTGCGCGATTCATTTGCAATACCACATATTTATGCTCAGAATGATAATGATCTTTACCTGGCAACAGGCTTTTTAATGGCTCAGGATCGTTTATGGCAAATGGATCTGTTACGCAGGGTAACTCAGGGGAGGCTGTCAGAAATAATGGGCAGAGAGCAAAGCGACACAGACCTTCTTATGAGAGCTTTGAGGATTGAGGAGAAATCAAGAAAAGTCCTTTTACATTCTGACCCTGCAATTGTTAAAGCACTTGATGCATTCTCCAAAGGAGTCAATTACTATCTGGAAAATTATCCGCTGCCTCCTGAATTTAAAATTTTAGGATATATTCCGGAACCGTGGTTGCCGGTTCATTCGATAAACCTTATAGGCTATATGTCGTGGGATCTCACTTCCGGCTGGAATACTGAAATGTTATTATATAAAATTGGACAAAAAATTGGGAAAGAGCAGGCAAAAGATTTAATTCCACGGAATGAAAATCATTCTGTTTTTGTTTTTGAGGAATTTCAAAATCTGCAGTTCAATATTGAAGAGACACTGTTGTCAGCCGGCAGAAAGTTAAAAAATATTGGGGCCGAAATATTTAACGGAAGCAATAACTGGGCTGTTTCCGGGATAAAGAGCAAAAGTGGCAAACCGCTATTGGCCAATGATATGCATCTTGGGTTATTTGCTCCGGGAATTTGGTATCAGATACATCAGATTTCAGGCAATTCACTTAATGTTACTGGTCTGGCATTACCCGGTCAGCCATTTGTTATTTGCGGACATAACGATTCAATTGCCTGGGGAATGACTAATGTGTTTGTTGATGACCTTGATTTTTATGCAGAAACAATTAACAGTGATTCGACTCACTATTTTCTTGACGGAGAGTGGAGGGCTCTTCTTGTCAGGAAAGAGATAATCAAAACAAAAGAAGGTAAAGAGATTGTAGAAGAGTTGAAATTTACCCACCGTGGTCCTTTGGTCAGCAGATTTAAAAATGAAGATAAAACTGCACTTTCAATAAGATGGATCGGGAATGAAATGAGTAATGAAATGGAGTCGATCTATCGGCTTAACAGGGCAGATAACTGGAATGATTTTCGGAACGCTTTAAAAACATTTATCTCTGTCAGTCAGAATGTAGTGTATGCTGATGTTTCCGGGAATATCGGGCTACAATGTTCTGCCGGTGTTCCGGTAAGAGCATTTAGCGGTAACAATATATTTCCGGGAGATTCAACCCTGTATGATTGGAAAGGTTTGGTGCCTTTCGAGGAATTGCCTTTTGAGTATAATCCCGAAAGAGGATTTGTCTCCTCAGCAAATAATAAAACAGTATCTGAAGATTATCCCTATGAGATAGGTTATTGGTATCATATTCCCGAGAGGATTGAGAGGATCAGGGAAATGCTTGAAAATAGAGATAAGCATTCAGTTGAAGATTTTGAAAAAATTCAAAATGATTATATTTCAAAAAAAGCTGAAAAGATGATTCCCGAATTTTTAAATTCACTTAAACAAAAATCTGATTGGGACGAATTTCAAAAAATTGCACTTAAAGATCTTGAAGAATGGGATTTTTGTATGCATAAAGATAATAGGGCAGCTGCTATTTTTGAACTATTGTATCACAAGACAGGTGAAAATTTAGTAAAAGATGATTTGTCTCCTGAATTGCTGAAAGAGTTCCTTGCAAACCGAATATTGACAGAGAATCTGATATTGAATATTCTTCCTGAAAAAAGATCCGGCTGGATTGATGATAAAACTACTCCTGAAGTTGAAAATTTTGATGATATTGTGGTACGGTCATTTGAAGAGACAGTTGAGCAGTTGAAAGTGACAGCAGGTAATGATCCTGCAAATTGGCGGTGGGGAAGTATTCATACTTTTACAATCAGCCATCCTTTATCGGTGATCAGGCTGCTCGACAGAGTGTTTAAACTTAGCAGGGGGCCTTATGCATTAAGCGGGAGCTACCATACTGTATGCCCATACTCTTATTCGCTGAACAATAAGTTTAAAGTGAATCATGGGGCCTCTCACAGGCATATTTTTGACCTTTCAAACTGGAACAATTCAGTGACAGTCATTCCTACGGGCACAAGTGGAATTCCGGCAAGCAAGCATTATTTGGACCAGACAACTTTGTATATTGCTAACCGGTATCATGCAGACCCTTTTGATAAACAGGAGGTTGAAAGGAGATCACAGTATAAAATGCAATTGTTGCCAATAAATTCCGGCTTGGAATAATTTAAAATTTGCGCAGGTTTTTTAAAATAATGGTGTCATACACTTGAATATAGGATATCAAAAGGTTGAATGACTGAGGCCGAAATTATAAAAAAATTAAAAGAAGGGAGCGAAAAAGCTTTTAGAGATCTTGTCAGCACTTATCAGAAGATGGTTGTTAATATATGCTATGGAATAGTTCATAATATTGAGGATGCTGAAGATGTGGCACAGGATGTGTTTATTGAGGTTTTTCGGTCTGTTTCCGGTTTCAGGGGGGATTCTAAACTGTCAACCTGGATTTATCGGATTGCAGTTAACAGGTCAATAAATTACTTGCGGGATCATAAACGCAGAAGTAACTTAAAATCACTTGATGAAACAGTTGATTCTTCTAAAAGTGCCATCAGCGAATTATTTTATGAGTCAGCAAGCGATCCTCAAAAAGAGATGGAAAATATTCAGCGTTCAAAAATATTATATGCGGCAATTGACACATTATCAAAAAACCAGCGAATTGCTTTTACGTTGAATAAATATGAAGGATTGTCGTATAAAGAGATATCAGAGATTATGGAATTATCAATTTCTTCTGTTGAATCACTTATGCATCGTGCTAAAAAGAATTTGCAAAAGAGATTATACAGTCATTATAAAAAAAAGAGTATTTAATAACAAGTTTTTTTTAAAAAATGTGTCATAATTTATATAGGTGTTTAAATAATTTATTTAGATGAAATGCAAAGCAATACATAAAAAGTTGATTTTTTTTCTGGAAAATGATCTGCCTGAAAAAGAGATGGAGACAATTCGTATTCATCTTGCCGGCTGTAAAGAGTGTGCTGCCTTTGCTGAATATATCAGAAAGATGCTTGGTGTGCTGGACCGGGAGAGAAAGCCTTCTGTCAATCCTTTTTTTTATACACGGTTAAAAGTCAGATTGGAGAACCAGGCAATTAATAATATTCCGGTGGCAGTTGCATCGGTTCGTGCAAGAATATTGCAGCCTGTGTTTTTTATACTTTTATTGCTTTTGGGAGTATATGCAGGAATAAAGATAGGTCAGCCTGTTAAATCTGATTTTAATAAAATCTATTTTGCTGAGCAGGAAATCTTTCCTTATTTATACGAGATGGCAGGTGAGCCGATTGAAACATTTTTAATGGAATGATATAATGGCAATTACAAATAAATACCGGATAATGACGGGGGTGATAATAATTTTAATTGCCACCAATCTTTCAATGGGTATCTCTTTTCTGTATTATAAACATCGGGAAAAAAAGATTGATGCAGAGATTCAGGAAACAGCTATTGAGGTTCCTTCACAGCAACGTACCCGGTTTTTTAGGGAACAGTTGAATTTAAGTCCTGATCAGCTTGAGATTTTCAGGGAATTAAACAGAAATTTTAACAGGACAGCATGGCAAATAAATCATCGTCTTGAAAGGCTCAGGATAGATATGGTTAATGAGATGGGTAAAGAAAAGCCTGATGAGGAAAGATTGAAGCAGGTTTCCCAAAATATTGGCGAATTGCATACTGAGCTTAAAGATGAAACAATAAAATATTATTTGTCGATGAAAGAAGTTTGCTCAGAGGAACAAAAGGTAAGGCTTTATAAAATTTTTCTTTCAATATTAAATAGTAATGAGGATGTTAAACTTCCTCAGCGTGGGAGAAGATTCAGACATAATTGGTAATGGCTGTTTGATTAATTTATTTACAAGTAATTATTAAATTTCAAATAGAGAAATTTTAAATAGAT
>CAZLZJ010000112.1:0-4446 GCA_964563975.1 uncultured Prolixibacteraceae bacterium | reverse complement strand
GGGTTTAAGGGGTAACACCCCTTTATATAAATAATTGAATTTTAAACGAATACATAAGATTTGAATTATGGGAAAGCTGGTTATTCTTTTATCTATTCTGTTTTTTTCAGGATCCTCTGATTCGGGAGTTGTTAAGAAAAAAGCGGTGGTAAAACAATCCGGTTCCGGATATGGTTTTACAGAAGGTTCTGCTGTTGCACCCGACGGCAGAGTATTTTTTACAGATCAGCCAAATGACAGAATATATATATGGGATGAAAAAAAGGGCATCTCCTTATTTCTTGAGAATACAAACCGTTCAAATGGTCAATATTTTGATGCTAACGGAAGGTTATATGCATGTGCTGACCTGTATAACCGGATAGTTGCATATGATGACGATAAGATTGAAGTGATTTTTGAGAATTATGACGGTAAACATCTTAACGGACCCAATGATTTGTGGATTGCTCCCGATGGCAGTATATATTTTACCGATCCTTATTACCATAGAAAATATTGGAAAGAAGGGCATAAGGAGGTGCAGGAGGTCAGGGGAGTCTATTTTTTAAGCCCGGAAAGGGAAGTTAAAAGAGTTATTGAAGATTTTGTTCAACCAAATGGAATTGTCGGCTCTCCCGACGGTAAGATTTTGTATGTTTCTGATATAAGCGATCGTAAAACCTGGAAGTATGATATTTTGCCTGACGGATCGCTGACCAATAAAACCCTTTTTGCTCCTAATGGGTCTGATGGAATGACTATCGATAGCCGGGGAAATGTTTACCTGACTTATAAAAAGGTATGGGTTTATTCACCGGAAGGTGAGCTGACAGAAGAGATAGAAATACCTGAAAGCCCTTCAAATATTTGCTTTGGGGGGAAAAGAAGAAATATCCTTTTTGTCACTGCACGTACGTCAGTTTATACACTTAAGATGAAAGCCAGGGGTGTGCAATAAAATAGTATTCATTTCAAAAAGTTTGATAAATTTGTTTACTCATTGATGAGTAATTGAAATTTATCCGGTAAAAATTTAAAGTATAAGAATATGGATTATGATGTGTTAATTATTGGCAGTGGCCCCGGTGGTTATGTCACTGCCATCAGAGCTGCTCAATTAGGTATGAAAGTGGCTGTTGTGGAAAAAGAGAATTTAGGCGGTATTTGTCTTAATTGGGGATGTATTCCTACAAAGTCTTTACTTAAAAGCGCTGAGGCATATGAATATGTCTTGCATGCTGCTGAATACGGAGTAAAAGTTGAAGGTACCGTTAAACCCGATTTTTCTGCAATGGTTAAGCGTAGCAGGGAAGTGGCAGAAGGTATGAGCAAGGGTATCCGGTATCTGTTTAAAAAGAATAAAGTGGAGACCATTAAAGGTTTCGGGAAGCTTGCTTCCAAAAATACGGTAGAAGTTGCAGATGAATCGGGCAGCAAAAAAAAATATAGCGCAAAATATATAATTCTGGCCACCGGTGCCCGTTCTAAGGAGTTGCCAAACCTGCCGCAGGACGGAAAAAAGATAATTGGTTACAGGGAAGCTTTGAATCTTAAGAAGCAGCCTGAGAGTATGGTAGTTGTGGGCTCCGGCGCAATTGGCAGTGAATTTGCATATTTTTATAACTCTATCGGTACCAATGTTACACTGGTTGAATTTATGCCAACACTTGTTCCAAATGAAGATGAAGAGATTGCCAAACAGCTTGAGCGTTCTTTTAAAAAGCTGAAAATGAAAGTTTTAACCGGCTCAACTGTAGAAAAGGCTGATATTTCAGGAGATTTATGCAAAGTAACAATAAAAACTCCCAAAGGAGAAGAAACAGTAGAATCGGAAATAGTTCTTTCTGCAGTTGGTATCACTCCAAATACAGAAGGTATCGGACTTGAAGAGTTGGGAATAAAGACCGATAACGGAAGGGTGATTACCGATGAATTTTATCGTACCGGTGTTGAAGGTATTTATGCAATTGGCGATATACTTCCCGGACCTGCGCTTGCACATGTTGCATCTGCCGAAGGAGTAGTTTGTATTGAAAAAATTGCCGGCTTGAATCCGCAACCAATAGATTATAATAATATTCCCGGATGCACCTATACAAATCCTGAAATATCATCAGTTGGGTATACCGAAGTTAAGGCTAAAGAGGCAGGTTATGAAGTAAAAGTGGGAAAATTTCCCTATTCTGCAAGTGGAAAAGCCAGTTCTGCCGGACAAAAAGAGGGGTTTGTGAAGTTGGTTTTTGATGCTAAGTATGGAGAGTTGCTTGGAGCACATATGATTGGGGGGAATGTAACTGAGCTGATAGCAGAACTTGTGGTTGCAAGAAAGCTTGAAATAACCGGTCATGAGCTGATTAAAACGATTCATCCTCATCCTACTATGAGTGAGGCTATTATGGAAGCTGCTGCTGCAGCTTATGATGAAGTGATCCATATATAACTGATCTTATTTATATAGTTTTACTTATTTTTGGATTCCCGTATTGGTACGGATATTTTTTATAATAAAGTTTTTTTGCTTCGGATAAAAATTGAATTTATGTTTGATTTATTCAAAAATTCTATAATTGATTGAAAATCAACATCAATTTTTACATATAAATCTTGAATTATAAATATGTTTATAGGAACAAACTGATATCGGATTAAATTTGTTGCAAAAACATAATCTCTTCCATAAAAAAATTAATTAATATTTATTTTGAAATGAAGAAAACAACTTTTTTTGCACTATTTATTATGCTGGCACAAATGGTTTTTGCCGGCGGTTTGTTAACTAACACCAATCAGAGCGCCCAGTTTATACGCATGATGTCGAGAAATGCCTCTACAGGTATTGATGCCGTATATTTTAATCCTGCCGGTTTGATTAAAATGGAAGATGGATGGCATTTTGCCGTTTATAATCAGACAATTTTTCAGACAAAACCGGTCGACAGTAAATTTCCTCTTTTAAATGACAATAAATATGAGGGAAAGGTAAATGTTCCTGTTTTTCCCACTGCTTTTGCAGTTTACAAACTGGAAAACTGGGCTTTTTCTCTGGGATTCGGCCCTAATGCGGGAGGCGGCTCCGCATCCTTTGACAGGGGACTCCCATCATTTGAGATTCCTATTACAAAGGTGGTGCCTGCTCTTTCAGGATTAACTCAAATAAATCCTGCACTTGATGTAACAGGCTATTCAGCCGATCTTTCCTTTGAGGGAAATTCAGTTTTCTGGGGTATTCAGTTAGGTGCTACTTATAAAGTGAATGATATTTTTTCTTTATATGGCGGTGTGAGGTATTTACCGTCGAAAAATTCCTATGCGGGAACGATTGAAAATATTCAGCTTAAGGTTGGTTCAGAATATTACCCGGCTCCGGCATGGCTGACCGGTGCTTCAGAAACAATCAGCGAATATGCAAGCCAGGCAAGTGCCGCATCTGCACAGTTGACGGGAATAGCCGGCGACCTGCAGCAATACGTTTCACAAGGAGCAGGTGAATATACTCTTTCACAGCTGCAGGGTGGGGGATATATTACTTCAGCACAAAGAAATCAATTGGAAGGCGGGTTGTTAAATTTGGGGTTAACCTCTGCCCAAATTGATGCAATGGATCTTGCTGCCATTCAATCAACATTTGCCGGTGCAGGTCAGCAATATAGTGCTACTGCAGATCAGCTCAATGCTGTATCGGGTAATTTAGCAGGAACTGCCGGCAAGCTTGAAAATAAAGAGGTCGAGACAAGTCAGACCGGAGCGGGGTTTACACCTATGATTGGAATTCATATTTCACCTGTTGAAAACCTTGATTTTGCAGTAAAATATGAGATGCAGACCAGGCTTGAGCTAAAAAATAATACCACGGTTGATGATCTTGGCCTGTTTCCCGACGGAGAACCTTACCGTAACGATATTCCTGCAATTCTTTCTGTAGGTGCAGGATATAATGCAGGAGTTGTGGAAGCACAATTATCATATACAATGTATTTTAACAAGGGAGTGAACTGGGGTGCCAACACCAGGGACCTGGCAATTTGGAAAGATGTGGATGCCAGTAAGATAAGGAAAAGAGAAATTGATAAAAACGGTATGGAACTGGGATTGGGTCTTCAGTTTAACATTACGGATAATTTTGCTTTCAGCCTGGGTGGACTGTATGGCGACATGGGCATAGGAGAAAGCTATCAGAGTGATTTCAGCTACAGTAATCCATCAGTTACCGGAGGAGCAGGCTTTCAGTGGAAACTTTCCGATGTACTGACCCTGGATGCAGGCTTTTCAAATACTTTTTATAAAGATCAGACAATTTCTTTTAACGACCCCGATATAGGTTCATATAAGGAAACATTGAGTAAGACCACAATGAATTTTGCAATAGGTATTTCTTATAGTATATTTTAAAAAGTCAGTAACTGCTGATTTGCTGAAAAGGGATCTTTCGAATATTTGTTATCCGGATAATCCCTTTTTTATTTA
>CAZLZJ010000111.1:0-4527 GCA_964563975.1 uncultured Prolixibacteraceae bacterium | reverse complement strand
TGATATCAGATGATGCCTGGACAAACAAAACAGGTGCAAGCGTAGATGTTATTTACAAAGTTATTCCTGTAAGTTCACAAAATTGTATCGGATCTTCCAAAGACATAACAGTAACAGTCAATCCCGAGCCTGATCTGAAAGATCTTGACAAGGAAATATGTAGTGGTGAAGTTACGGGCATTACACTGGCTGATGAACACGACCTTGCCAGCAGTTATGAAATAGCATCGATTACACTTCAATCCGGGCTTTCATCAGCTACCGGCAATTCAAATATAGGTTCGGGCCAGTCTGAAAATGCGATCTTCAATGATCGGTTTATTAATAAAACAGACGGAGCGCTTAAAGTAACTTATGCGATCATTCCAAGGATTGCCGGCGGTTGCATTGGTGATCAGGAGAATATTGTAGTAACCGTCAATCCTGAACCTGATCTGAAAGATCTTGATAAGGAAATCTGCAGTGGAGATGTTACGGGTATTACACTGGCTGATGAACACGGACTTGCCAATAGTTTTAGAATAGTATCTGTCACGGCTCAGACCGGACTCACTCCATTACCGGGTAATGCTACTACAGGACCGGACAAGCCTGCAAATGCTATTTTCAATGACAGGTTTACCAATAAAACAAATGGGGCGCTCACAGTAACTTATGCGATTATTCCACGGATTGCCGGCGGATGCATTGGTGATCAGGAGAATGTTGTAGTAACCGTCAATCCTGAACCTGATCTGAAAGATCTTGACAAGGAAATCTGTAGTGGTGAAGTTACGGGCATTACACTGGCTGATGAACACAACCTTGCCAATAGTTATAGAATAGTATCTGTCACGGCTCAGACCGGACTCACTCCATTACCGGGCAATGCTACTACAGGTCCGGACAAGCCTGCAAATGCTATTTTCAATGACAGGTTTACCAATAAAACAGACGGAGCGCTCACAGTAACTTATGCGATTATTCCACGGATTGCCGGAGGATGTATCGGTGCCCAGGAGAATGTTGTTGTAACAGTCAACCCCGAACCTGATCTGAAAGATCTTGATAAGGCAATCTGCAGTGATGAAGCTACCGGAATAACGCTGGCCGATGAACACGGACTTGCAAACAGGTTTGAAATAGTATCAATTAACCATCCTGCAGGTCTGATCCCTGCCACAGGTAATGCCACGACAGGATCGGACAAGCCTGCAAATGCCATTTTAAATGACAGGTTTACCAATAAAACAGGCGGGGCGCTCACAGTAACTTATGCGATTATTCCAGGGATTGCCGGAGGATGTATCGGTGCCCAGGAGAATGTTGTAGTAACTGTCAATCCCGAACCTGATCTGAAGAATCTTGACAAAACCGTATGCAGCACGGTTCCTGTAGGAATTCTTTTATCTGATGTCCATAATCTGGCCGACAGATTTGAGATAGTTTCAATAACTCCGCATGTTGATCTTACAGGAGATCCGGACAATGCTTTGCCCGGGTCGTTGCAGTCAGCAAATGCAATTGCCGGTGATAAATGGACCAACCTCACCGGAAACGCTTTAAAGGTTATATATGCTGTTATTCCAAGGATAAACGGCGGCTGTATTGGTGAACAGAAAAATATTGAAGTCACTGTCAGCCCTGAACCTGTTTTAAGCGACCTGAATACGGTTGTTTGCAGCGCTGTTCAAATCGGTGTTATCTTGTCCGATATACTCGGCCTTGCTGACAGTTTTGACATATTATCAATAAGTGCCCAGGCGGGTCTTACACCCGGAGGCAGCAATGTAACTGCCGCAAACGATAAAGCTGCAAATTATATTTCACAGGATATATGGATAAATACCACCCCGGGAAATCTGAACGTAACGTACAGAGTGGTACCTTCAATCGGTGGATCATGTTATGGCAAAGCTGAAGATGTTGTTGTGACTATAAGGCCCCCCGTGGTACCCGGGGCAATTATTGGCAACACATCAATTTGTTATAATACAGATGCACCGGAAATATTAAATGCAATCCTGGCATCCGGGGGAGACGGTAACATGACGTACAGCTGGTATTATACCGAGAATCTTTCAACGCTGCCCGGTGACGCTAACTGGATACTTATACCATCCGCAAACGGTTCCAGCTATGATCCCGGAGTTCTTGTTAACCCGACAAAATTTATCAGGAAAGCAACAGACGGTTCATGTCCTGATGAGGTGTATTCCGGGATGATTACCATTGACATCAATCCGCTACCGGTTACGCTTCCTATTGACGGACCTTCGGTGATTTGTGAAGATGCCAGAGGCGTGGTTTACCAGGTGAAACACACACCGGGTTCCACTTACGCCTGGACGGTACCGCCTTCACTGGTAATTACATCACCTCCCGGAATGAATTTCATTATTGTGGAAGCTGTGGCGGGAATGGCTGATCCGGGCGACAAGATAACCGTGACGGAAACAATTGTTTCCACGGGTTGTGTCGGAATACCTGTTGAATTACCGGTTACGGTGGTGCCAATATCACCGGAGGTGAATGTTATCGGCCCGGCAGGCCTGTGTCTGGGTGACACGGCAGTTTATTCCGTGCCTTTTAACAGCGGTTCAACCTATACATGGAGCTATCCGGCAGGTGCATATATCATCTCGGATCCCAATTCACACAGCGTTGAGATAACATTCAAGATGGCCGTGACGGGTGAAGTATCCGTAATAGAAAATTCAAACGGTGTTTGCAATACCGTTCACTACCCGGTAAGCGTAACCGTTAATCCCCTGCCGGCAATATTCAACCTTAGCGCACCGGTGGCATACTGCAGTCATGAAACAGGTGTGACGATAACACTTTCAGGTTCGCAGGCGGGAGTGGATTACCAGTTGTACAACTCCCTCGGACCGGTGAATGCTCCGCTTGCAGGAACGGGATCGTCCCTGGCATGGCCGGATAATGAGAATGAAAGTTATTTTGTAATTGCAACAAACACTATTACAGGCTGTAAGCAGCTGATGAACGGAACAGTAACACCGGTTGTCAATTTTGTTGACGGCGGTCAGATTGATATTGACCAGGCTGTATGCGAAAATTCAACTCCGGCTGCCTTTACCAGTACTACAGCCGGTACCGGCAATGGTGCCATTACATACCAGTGGCAGAGAAGTACCGATAACAGCACCTGGATTGATATTCCCGGTGCAACATCGCTGGTTTATGCTTCCGGACCTCTTTCCGAAAACACATATTTCAGGAGAATGACAATCTCCACCCTGGGATCAAGTGTCTGCATGGATCCTTCGGATCCCGTGCTGGTGACCGTCATTATCTTCCATCCGGGTTCAATCGGTTCAGACATATCAATTTGTGAAGGGACAGCTCCCGCAACACCGTTTACAAGCGTTCCTCCTTCAGGAACAGGTGACTTCAGCTACAGGTGGATGTCTTCCACCGACGGTGTCAACTACAGCTTCACAGGCATAACTGACGAAACTTTCACTCCTGGGATACTGCATGCCGACACCTGGTTCAAACGTGAGGTAACTGCAACTTATCTTTCCAGATCCTGTACAAGGGAGACAGGCTCAGTAAAGGTTACAGTGATCAACTTCTCCCCGGGTTCAATCGGATCGGCTCAGACCATCTGCGAAGGAACATCGCCCGCACCGTTTACAAGTGTTGCTGCAAGCGGTGACGGCTCATTCACATACAGCTGGGAAAGCAGTTCCACCGGTACCGGTGGCTGGGTATCACTGGGGGTTACTACACCCACATACAGTTCGCCAGCACTTTCAGAAGATACATATTTCAGACGTGCTGTTACGGCAGAACATGGAGGAACATACTGTACTCTGTACACCAATATCATCCTGGTAAAGATCAACAGTCTCAATCCGGGAACCATCGGACCGCCACAGACTATCTGTGAAAATACTGCACCTGCAGAGCTCGCAACTGTGATTTCCGCTTCAGCAGATCCAGGTGCCACAATTACATATCAGTGGCAAAGCAGCAGTGATGGAACCAACTTTTCCAGCATCAGCGGAGCCACGGGTGAAAACTACACCAGTGGTGCCCTGCTGGTTAACACATCGTTCAGGCGACAGGTAACGGTTACGCTTGACGGCAGGACATGTATGGGATTCACGCCCCCTGTACTCATCACTGTGAATAATCTTGATCCGGGATCAATAGACGGAACCCAGACGATCTGTGAGGGAGACACGCCTCTGGCAATTACCTCATTTACCGCCGGAACAGGCGGCGGAATCATTTCCTATCAGTGGCAGGAGAGCAGCGATGACGGAGTTACATGGGATAATGTTCCTTTGGACGGAAATGATCCGGATTATTCCCCGCCGGCACTGTCGGCAGACATGCATTACAAACGTATTGCAACATCTGATCTGTCCGGCAGTATCTGTACAAAAGAATCTAATACTGTTAAAATAACCGTCATTAATTTCGATCCGGGCTCCATTGCAGGCGACCAGTCGATTTGCGAAAACAGTCCTGCAGTACCGCTTACAAGTGTATCACCATCGGGTGACGGCATTTTTA
>CAZLZJ010000110.1:0-4528 GCA_964563975.1 uncultured Prolixibacteraceae bacterium | reverse complement strand
TGAAAACTTTTTAACTAAAAATTCAGGCATCCTGGAAAATCAATATGCTGCAATTTATGTATGGAACGAAACCGGTGATTATGAAAATGATGAGCAGTACTATAAGGCTATCTCAAATAGCGGGTACACACCTTATTCTTATCCGGGAATGGGGACTCTTACTGAAAGCCTTGTTCAGGCAGGCCAGGGATTCCTCATAAATGCAAGCTCCAATGGAAATATTCAGTTTACAAAAGCTATGCAGACTCATGATACAGGCCTTAGCCTTAAATCTGCTTCAACAAGCTGGCCGGGGGTAACCCTGCTGGCTGAAACCGGTAACCAATCACGATATACAATTATTGCCTTTAATGAAAATATGACTACCGGCTTGGATAAAACCTACGATGCAGGATTGTTGGCTTCTTCAGACTTTATCCTCTATTCACATTTGGTAAGTGGTGATGAAGGGGTTGATTTTGAGATCCAGTGCCTGCCCGACAATATGTACAGCGAGCTGTCAGTGCCCATAGGAATTGATCTGCCTAAGGCGGGTAAGGTTACTTTTAAAGCTGCCGGTGTTATCCTTCCAAATGGTCTGTATCCGGTGCTTGAAGATAGATTGCTGAAAACCTCTGCTCCGCTTAAAACGGAATCCGACAGCTATACCGTGGATTTCGACGGCAGTACCCAAGGAATAGGCAGGTTCTATTTGACTTTTACCAATATCACTTCAGCAGAGGCTGTTACGCAGCCTGAATCATTTAAGGCCTGGTTTGCACGCGGCAAAATTGTGCTTGAGGGTTATGCGGAAGAGGGTACCAGAGTGTCGCTGTATGATATGAGCGGCCGCAAGCTGGCTGTTCACCGTCTGCAAAGTATTAACAGAAATGAGATTCCTGCTCCTTCACTTTCGCCGGGTATATACCTGCTCAGAATAGAGGGGCGCAAACAACGGCATGAAATTAAAATACCGGTTGTTTATTAACCGGAAAGGGATATTTAACAGGAATAAAAAAAAGGACAACAATGGAAAAGAAAAATATCACTCCGGAAAAATCAAACAACGAAAAGATTACACGCAAGGAGGTTCTTGTAAAAGCAGGAAAATATGCAGCTTTCACTGCTGCATCAATGATACTGATACTTGAAGATACGTCGGCACAACATCCGAAAAAATCACCCATAAAACCAAGAAAAAGGTCGGTGTAAAAAAAATATCCTGAAATTATATATAATCCCCGTAGAAAACAGTTGCCGGGCATATAGTAAGAGGGTAAATAATTTAAATAATTTCATAGAAATATTTTTTTCTTCCGAAAAATATTTTACATTTACGCAATTATTTATAATCTACCCTAAATACATTTCAGATGTTTGAATATGACGTATATAATAACAATGGTGAATACATTGTTCGATTGAAAGCTCTTAACAGGTATGCAATTTTTATAGAGCCTGCTTTCAAGGTAATGGATATGTTGTCCAAAGATATTGATATAGAATCAATTATTGATTTTTGCATGAAGGACTTTAAACTCCCTTACAATAAAGCTTTGGATTTTGTAAAAGAGGTTAGCGAAACAATTGATACTGCTTTTCTTGAAAAAAAAGAGATTTGGCAACCTGTAATCCCTGACCCGGCCTCTATCAAATTGGAATCGCCCTATTCCAAAAAATGTTATAAGATTAATAACAAAACTATTTTATTTCATTTTGGGGACAAGGATATGGAGTATCTTGTCCATCCTCTCTTTTCCCATTTTGAAACTGAGTTTTCAAATGACGAAGCTGATGCTTTTATCGAACTTTTCAAGCTTGGTGAAAAGTATATTTACAAATTAAACAATTCTGAACTGACAATTCTTCGGGAAAATAATACAGAAGAGTTTCAGGGTTCTGTTTGCATGGAACTTGCCAATATTATCCATAACAAAAAGAGTTGTGACTGGATGGGGGTTATACATGCCTCGGCTGTAAGTGACGGTAATAGTTCCCTGCTTTTCGTTGCCCCTTCCGGTATGGGTAAAAGCACTATTGCCGCCCTGATGATGGCTAATGGCTATTCTGTCCTTTCAGACGATTTTGTGCCGATTGCTATT
Source organism: uncultured Prolixibacteraceae bacterium (assembly GCA_964563975.1). GTDB lineage: Bacteria > Bacteroidota > Bacteroidia > Bacteroidales > Prolixibacteraceae > JAAYJR01. The sequence continues at coordinate 2,447 of CAZLZJ010000110.1, read as the reverse complement.
GAAAAGCCTGAAGTTTACTCTTTCCCTGCTGCTATGTCGGTGAAAAGCACATCCCTGGCTTTAATGAAAAAGTACTTCCCTACCCTGCCTGGCCCGGCTTCAGGAAATGGTAACGGATCGGAAGTGTACGAAACATATATGCCTCTTCCTCAATCCGGCGAACTATTATCTCCGGTCAAAGCAAAAGCTATTATCTTTATTCAGTATGATAAAAATAAAAAGTATGAGCTTACCCGGCTCCCCAATATCGGGGCTATGGAAGAATTCATGCGGCAGTCATGGATAAATATCAGCTCTGCTGCCGCAGAGTTTTTTATGGAATGGTTCTATAATATGCCGGTTTATTTACTGAAATATTCAAACAACAGCAAGATGATCAAGAAAATAAAAAGATTATTTTAAAAGCTTTTCACGAAAATTGGTTATGGCAAATATCGTAACTTCTAAAAAAGAGCAGAGATTTCTTAAATTTTATTTGCGGGAAAATGGATGTACCGCTAATGGCAGCCTTGCCAACGGGTGATAATCGCCCTTCAGGCCTGTCGGGCTAAAATGCCTTATATCATAAACCGCATTTATTGATCTGGTTGTTTCGGAAATACGATATCCTTTTCCTCCCAGAATATCTTTATAACTGAGAGTATGCAACTCGGTGAAGCCATCGCTGAATTCAAACTCTTCGCCTTCTATTTTAAGTGACCGGTATGTGCGCAATCCCTTTTCTTTTATTTCACCGGGCAGGGTGTTATGGCTGATACTCAGAAACCACCTGACACGTGCTTTTTCAAGTTGTAAAAAACCTGCTGCCCTGTCGTGCTCATGGATATGAACAATATTTTCACGGATATCACCAAAAATCCAGGTTAACATATCAAAAAAGTGAACTCCTATATTTGTTGCCACCCCGCCCGATTTGGTGATATCGCCTTTCCAGCTTGTATAGTACCAATGTCCCCGTGAAGTGATATAAGTCAGGTCAATATTGTAAATTTTATTGGGATCGCCCTCCTCTATCCTCTTTTTTAACTCAATGATGCTCGGATGAAGCCTTAACTGTAAAATATTGTAAATCTTCTTTCCGCTTTCTCTCTCTATATTCATCAAAGCTTCTACATTCCATGGATTCAACACTACCGGCTTTTCACAAATCACATCTGCCCCGATACGCAACCCGAACCGGATATGTGAGTCGTGCAGAAAGTTGGGTGAACAGATACTTACATAATCTAAATTGATGCCTTTGCGCTGTAGCTTGTCAACATGCCTGTCGAACCTTTCAAATTCTGTAAAAAAATCGGCTTCAGGAAAATAGCTGTCCATAATACCTGCTCCGTCGTACGGGTCGAGGGCGGCAATCAGCATGTTGCCTGTATCCCTGATAGCCTTAAGATGCCTGGGTGCAATAAAACCGGATGCGCCTATAAGTAGAAAATTCTTCATTTTACAAATAGTTTGACTCTTTTAACAACATTTGGCTGTTTATGCCGATATAAACTAATGATGCTTGTTTCATACTCTGTCAGATTCAGAAAAAAGAGTGCACGGCTGCTTTTTTTCCATCAGCTTATTTTCAGCATAAACCTTAACTTTTCTGTATATCTGTATTATCAGATCATTCTTTGGCAAACTCCCGTAAATTTTCTCCAAATAGCGATTGTGCAGTAATATTTCAAAGGAGGGTTTAAAATTGAGATCATAAACCCACGACAGCTGAAGTATTTTAATGTCTATCTCGCTTTTTACCTTGCTTTTTAAAACCAGCTTTTCTGCCAGAATGTCTTTGGCAACATCAGGAGAAACATAAGTGCCCTTGGGCAGTTCCCATGTAAGGGTATGATTGGGGCTTTTTGACCTGTCTGCATAGTAGTCTGTCAGCACTTTATAGATATCCAGCTTGTCGGCATCGCGCAGTAATTTTGCATAAAATATCTCCTTAGCGGTCAGCTTTCCGGGAAGGGCAAACTTATTGTGGAGCTTTATTATCTTATATATCAACTCCTGCTTTTCAGGTTCCATATCATTTATAAATCCTTTCTCCTGAAGTACTTCTGCCGAAAAATCGCCATGATCAACAGAGTTGTCGTCACTAAATGTGTTATATTCATAAAACTGCTTAAACCTGCCTATATCATGATAAATTCCGGCAACAAAGGCTAACTCTTCGTCTACCCCCTCAATGCCGTCCTGCTTTGCCAACAGGATAGCGTTATTTGCAACCCGGACAGAATGATCTTTCTTTATTTGAAAATTCTTTTCCTGAATTTCTGATAATCCGGAGAAGGAATTTACGTAATCCTCAAGTAACTCAACTGCCCGCATTTCCCAAATTTCCATATTGATCACGATTAATTATAAGACAAAAGTATTAATAGTCGGCTTAGGAATTTGTAAAAGCCACCGTTAATTTATTAACAATATAGTGATTTTATCAGTTGTACAAAATATTA
>CAZLZJ010000109.1:0-4548 GCA_964563975.1 uncultured Prolixibacteraceae bacterium | reverse complement strand
ACATAAAAATCTCCCTGCGCACCGACGGCAAAATACCTAAAAAAGTGTATATTGCACCTAACCGAAAATCACTGCGTCATAAGGTGGAAAACGGTTATATAAATGTAACTGTTCCTGAATGTGATGGTTATTCGCTTATTGTATTTGAAAATTAAATTATAAAATAATATACCATGAAGCCTATCACATTATTATTAACAGCGTTGTGCATAACTATGATCTCTTGCACAACTACAAGCATCAAAACAGCAGAAAATAACAATAATGATATTGTTATTGAGAATGATCAGGTTAAGCTAATTATTGGAAGTAACGGGCTTGCTAAAAGTTTGGTCTATAAACCAACAAATGAAGAGTGCTTGGTAACGGATCAAGATATTGCAGCATTTACCATTACACAGGAAAGACCATATAACAATGAGGTAAAACTGGCGCATCCAAATAAAAGAACAACATACTTTGCCGACACAGTCTACAGGGAAGGAGATAACCTTATTGTAGGCTTTGAAGTGCTTCCTTATGAAGCTGTAATTAAAGTAAAAACAACTCCCGATTATATAACTTTCCGTTTAGAAGATTTCATTATAGAACCCGAAGATTATCCGGCATATCTTAAAATTACACCGCCCCCTACCTCAGAACTTTGTGTTTTGCAGTTGCCTGTTCGCAACAGGAAACACTTTGGTGAATGGCTGAATGTAAGCTGGGACAATAAATTGGCTGTTAACATACTTTCGACCGATCAGTATGCACGGATAGATTCTGAAAGACGTAAAGGTTACCGGATAATGAAAGCGGATGCAGTGAAAAATGTAAAGCTTAAAGGTGTTGAAGCTGCTTTGATAGTTTGTGAAACTGAAAACCTTTTGGATAAAATAGCAAAACTGGAAGATGATTATAACCTGCCAAAAGGAGCTAAAAGCAGAAAAGATGAGAGAATTAAATATGGTTATTACTGGTCATCGAATGTGAATCCGCAAAATGTGGACAAACATTTGGAATATGCAAAAAAAGCCGGTTTTAGGCATATGGTGATATATTACCCTTCCTTTCTCAAAGGACGGGGATACCGGCACCTTGGTGATTATGATCTTGATCTTGACAAATACCCTGAAGGCAAGGAGGATTTGAAAAAAATGCTGATAAAGATAAAAGGAGAAGGTATTCTGCCGGGTGTCCATTTTCTGCACTCCCATATCGGAAGAGACAGCAGGTTGGTAACCCCGGTTCCTGACCACCGCCTTAATCTCTTAAGATATTATACACTGGCAAAACCATTGGGAAAAACAGATACTGAAATTTTCATCGAGCAAAATCCGGAAGGCACAACTATAGCAGACGGAGCAAGAGTGTTGAAAATAGGAACTGAACTGATCTCCTACGAAGGATTTACAACTACTCCACCCTACAAGTTCACGGGATGCCAAAGAGGTGTCGACAAAACAATTATAAATGCCCAGCCAACCGGTTATATCTTCGGACTGTTAGATGTAAGTGAATTTGGAGCCACCAGTGTTTATATTGATCAGAATACAAACTTGCAGGATGAAATTGCAGAAATTCTTGCCGATATTTATGATGCGGGATTTAATTTTATCTATTTTGACGGTTCAGAAGGAGTTAATGATCCTTTCTGGTTCCATGTAGCTTCTGCACAGTATAAAGTGTTCAGGCGTCTTAATCCGCAACCGGTATTTGCCGAAGGGGCAGCAAAAACACATTTCAGCTGGCATATGCTCAGCGGAGGTAATGCTTTTGATATTTTCAGACCTGAAGTTTTAAAAGATGAAACCAGAAGGCACCCCGCTGAAGAAGCACCAAGAATGCAGGAAGATTTTACACGAATAAATTTCGGATGGTTGGGATACTGGGTGCCCGACAATAATACTGTCGGAACACAACCCGATATGCTGGAGTTTGTTACCAGCAGGGCTGCTGCCTGGGATTGCCCCGTATCGATACATGCCAATCTCAATACTTTTGATGCCCATCCGCGAACAGCCGATAATCTTGAAGTGCTCAGGCGATGGGAAGAGATCAGGGTACAAAACCTGCTGTCGGATGAACAGAAAAAAATGTTACAAAATCTTCAGCAGGAACATATTCTGCTCATAAATGAACAAAATGATTTTGAACTGGTCCCTTACGAACAGATAGGTGGAGCAGTTAACGGCAGCAAAGAGATAAGAGCATTTATCTTTGAAAGAAACAAAGAGTGGTATGTGGTTTACTGGCATATCTCTGACAGCAAAAAGCTTCTGTTGCCTCTCAATGCCGCTAATATTAAGTTATATAAAGAGCCGGGGCAAGAGATTGATCAAGCCGCAGGAGATGGCAACTCAGTTACGGTACCTCTCGAAGGAAGGCTTTATCTGAAAGCTTCGAATATTTCAAAAGAACAACTGATTGAAGCTTTTAACAAAGCCACTATAAAAGATTAACCTATTTTATATGCTGATAAAATACTTTTATTGTTACTCAATATGCAACGAATATTTATATTAATCATATGCCTTATAATTTCAACGGCAGCTTTGTCGCAAAATAACAGGGCTTACACAAATAATCCCGGAGGAGTTCATCAGCCAAAATACAGTCTTTTTTACGATAATCATACAATGCCGGCATGTCCGGACGTAGGAGAAACATTTGATGCAGAAGCATACACAGACAGAATTAAAGCTTGTGGGGTCGACTATCTGACTTTTCATGCACGATGTAATTTGGGAATGGCATATTACGATACAAAAATAGGGATTAAACACCCCTCTTTGAAATATGACCTGTTTGGCCGTCTTGCCGATGCATGCAAGCGCAAAGAGATAGCATTAACAGCTTACCTGAACGGGGGAATCAGCAGTGCAGAAGGTTATGAACATCGCGACTGGACAAATATTTATCCCGACGGACGGGTATACAGGGATCCCAGATTAACACCATGGGTAAGAACAATGTGCCCTAACACTCCATACCGGGATCATCTGATATCTATGGTAGAAGAAATTGCAAATAACTACCCTGTTTCAGGATTTTTTATTGATTGTATTAACGGGCTCCCATGTGTCTGTCCCGTTTGTGTTAAGATGATGAAAGAACAGGGTATCGACTGGTCTGACGAAGATGAAATTGCAAAATTTGCAGCTGCCTCTTCATTAAGGCTGGCCGAAGATATTGCTAAAGCAGCCAGAGCCATTAATCCAAATTATATGCTTTACTTTAACGGCATAACCTATGCAGATCAGGCCAGGCTGGGAACTCATCTGGAATGTGAACATCTTCCCACCGCACATGGCGGCTACGAAGTTCTTCCGGTGCTTTCAGCATATATGCGCACACTTGCTGATATTCCTGTTCTTAACATGAATGGCCGTTTTTACAGGTGGGGAGATTTCGGAGGTCTTCGCCCCGAAGCAGCCATAAAATCGGAACTTCTATACGGATTAGCTAATGGAATGAGGCCAAATGTGGGAGACCACTTTCATCCCAGGGGAGACTTGGAAACTCCGGTATTCGACAGGCTTGAAAAAATTTATAAAGAACTTCAAACAATAGATCCCTGGTGTGACAATGCAAAAAATATTACTGAAATTGCTGTTGTTTACACTAAAGGTAATCAGTTTATCAGGAGAATGGCCAGAAGTGACGGACACCTGAAAGCAGTTGTAAGAATGTTGTGTGAATTAAAACAACAATTTGATGTTGTTACAACATATTCTGACTGGAATAAATATAAAGTATTGGTGATCCCCGACGACATAACATTTACTGATGAAGTAGCAAAGCGGGTTAAAGCCCATATTGCCGCCGGAAAAGCTGTAATATCAAGTGGCAGTTCAGGTCTGAATATGGAAAAAACAAAATTTGCCCTTGAAAAGGAGTGGGGAATAAAATATATCGGAGAAAATAGTTATGATCCGGCTTATTTCACTGTTCACAACAACTTTAAAACCGGATTACCCGACATGCCTTTATCGCTTTATGCATCGGGAGTGGATATAGAAGCACTTCCGGGAACAAAAATAGAAGCTAATCTGATAAAACCATACTATAGCCGGCACTGGGACGGTGAATATGCTTTCTATTACACACCTCCGGATAAAGTCACTGATAAACCTGCATTGACTGTGAATGGCAACGTTGCTCATTTCAGCCACAGAATATTTACAGGATATGGCGATCAGGCTTCTGTTGAACTGAGAACAATCTTTTCAAATGTTTTAAACACCTATCTTCCCAATCCGGTTTTAAAAACTGAAAGGCTTCCTTCTTTTGCAAGAGCTTTTGTAACAGAGCAGCCCGGAAGAAAAATGGTGCATCTGCTTTCATATGTGCCTGAACTCAGAGGCTCGAATACTGAAATGATTGAAGAACCGATGGAGTTACACAATATAAAAATCTCTCTTCGACATGATGGGAAAAATATAAAAAAGGTTTATCTGGCACCTGAACAGAAAATTTTGCCATTTAAAAAAGCAGGCGACTATATTGAGGTAACCATCCCGGTTTGTGATGGTTACTCTCTTATAGTATTCAATGAATAAAAATTTT
>CAZLZJ010000108.1:0-4674 GCA_964563975.1 uncultured Prolixibacteraceae bacterium | reverse complement strand
GGAAGTTCCGTTATTGTGATATTCCTGAAATGGATTTCAGCTCCTTCAGCTTCAAGACAAATATATCCTCTCCTTTGACTTGATTTACTAATTCCATTTACAAACTTACCGTTTACAGCCAGCTTAATTGTTCCGTCAACACAAACTATATCGTATATGTTCCATTCTCCTTTTCCTTTACAGCGGTTTTCGATAGATTTACTGCGTGCCCCTCTTGGGTTATCAGGCACAATTTCTACTCCGCCTACACCGAAAACTTCTCCATGAACATATGCAATCGGAGGCTTAACACCATCTTTTATATTTTGGTTAACCCAGTCAAGCTCCAGCATCTGCACCTCAATACCGTTTGGTAAGCGGTTTTTCCCCGGGATAGCATTACTCCATATAAAAGTGCCTGAATTACCACCAGCTTCCATGTGACGCCATTCAATGTGCATAATGAAGTTTTCATACTCTTTTTCGCTGCGGATTACTCCAATCGGATGTCCGGAATTTTGTAAAATATCTTTATTCAGTTTCCATGTATCGTCTTCTGTATTTACCTGAAACCATTGAACAGGCTTGCCCTTTAACTTTTTTCCGGATATAACCTGTTCAAATGTCAGCTCTTTGCCAAATTTAAATAGTGCTTTTTGCGCAAATGACGGAAAGACCTGGCAGGTAAAAATTATCAGTATTAGAATAGATATTTTTTGCTTCATTCGTATATAATTAAATTAAACATTTAAATTTCAATTATTCATATAAAGAGGTTTTTCTCTTAAACCCTACCTGCTTTTTTTCTGTAGTCAAAAAAAGCAGGCAAAAAAGACCATTTTTTATGCACTTTTTTCTGAGGTGGACTTTAAAGCTTTTAACGTTGCAAGATAACCCCTATATTCATTCGTATTAAACTTTGTAAATACTTATAAATAAGTTGCTTAAAAATTTTAGAATTTACAGAATCGCTCTTTTTAACTTTTCCCGCTCCTTTTTTGATTTAAAAGAGTTAGGCTTTTTATTACACCATTTCTCTTTCTACACATTTGGTACTCCTGCAACGGGGATCTCTTCAGGTATTCCCGGTACGGGTCCCAAAATATAAGTTTTTGGCCCCAGATAAAGATCAGAGTTCATTATCTCTTCCCATGTAACATCTTTTCCTGTATATGCAGATATTCTTCCCATCATAGTAATAAGGGTGGAATTGACTTGTGCTTCCGCATCATTAACCGGTTCGCCTGTACGGATACCTGTTACAAAGTTAATGTGCTCTTGAACAAAGGGATTGGTAACTTTCCATTCGGATGCGGTATCGCCTTCTTCAGGATGCGGATATTCCCAGATCAGATTGCCTTTCAGATCATAAAGTTTGCCGGATGCATCTGCATAACCGTTTGTGCAATTTATCTGTTCAACCTTTTTATTTGTGCATCCGTTAATCTGTCTTGCAGCACAGTGGGCGCGCATTCCGTTTTCGTATTCATATTCAATGCTGAAGAAATCAAACTGATCGCCTGTCACCCTTCTCTGGCGGCCCCCATAGCCAACCGCACGTTTTGGATTCTGTCCAATATGCCAGTTCATCACATCAATTTCGTGTATAAACTGCTCTGTGATATGGTCACCTGAAAGCCAGCAGAAATTAACCCAGTTTCGTAGCATATATTCCATATCAGACCATTCCGGCTGACGTTGTCTGAACCAAAGAGCTCCTCCGTTTCGAAGAATATAAGCACCGGTGATCTCCCCGATTTCTCCGTTAGCGACTCTTCTCCAGGTTTCCATATAGTCTTTTTGAACCCGGCGGATTGTACCGCTAACCATATTAAGGCCTATTGCCTGTGCTTTTTTTGCAGATGCCATGACCGATCTTGCTCCTGTGGGATCAACAGCAACAGGTTTTTCCATAAATATATGTTTTCTGGCATTTACTGCAGCTTCAACATGAGCCGGTCTGAAGTGAGGGGGAGTGCATAAAAGCACTATATCAACTCCTGAGTCGATAACTTTCTCATAGCTGTCAAAGCCGATAAAACAGTTTTCATCAGCTATCTCCACTCCTTTTTCCTGTTTCAGTTTTGCACGACAATTATCAATTTTATCCTGAAAAACATCTCCCAATGCTGTGATTTGCAGGTTTGGTCCTGCATCTAAAAAGTTAATTGCAGCGCCTGTTCCACGACCTCCACAACCGATAAGTCCGGCTTTTAACACTTGACCGTCAGGTGCTTGTTCTAAAAGTTTGGGAAGTTTTATTATCTCCTTTTTTGGTGAAGGCCCTGAACATGATGTTAAAATGCCGGCTGCTCCAATGGTGCCGAGTGCTGTTTTAGTAATAAAATTGCGGCGATCAATTCCGGGTTTAATTTTCATGATTTTATTTTTTATTATTTTATAGGACAAAAAATTTATTAGCGACTGCTAATTTATTAAAACATATCATTGACTCATAATTTTATGCTATTTTTTTATTTTCTTTAATTTATTCGGAATTTACTGTATTTTTGGATTTGCCATAAAACTATTGAATTGAGTAACCTGAAAAATATAACTGATGAAACTTTGACTTACCTAATTAACAGGGGTAATAAAAATGCTTTTCGAGAGCTATTTGAAAGATACTCCGGGCAAATATACCATTTTGCACTTAAGTATTTCAGGAATCAACAGGAAGCTGAAGAGGTGGTGCAGGATGTGTTTTTGAAAATATGGGAAAAAAGGGACGGGCTTGACAGGTCAAAAAGTATAAAGTCTTTTGTTTTTACCGTTGCAGTTAATACTATATACGATTCAGTAAGGAGAAGAAATATTGAAAATTCTTATAAGGATTTTGCTAAAAATAACTTTGATTTTCAATCAGAAACAACATGGCATGAAGTTATTTACAATGAGATGCTGGCAAAAGTGGAAGATATTATACATTGTTTGCCCAATCAACAGCGCAGGATATTTAAACTAAGCAGGCAAAAAGGCCTCTCCAATGAGGAGATTTCAATAAGGTTAAATATTTCAAAAAGAACTGTTGAAAATCAGTTATACAGAGCTTTGGTTTTTCTGAAGAAACATTTTCAGTAGCAGTTTGACCTGCCGGGAAGAAGATACTTTTCACTTTTTCTTATCACAAATATCATTTGATTTTATATTATTTTATATAGTAAGTGAGTATATCCGGCTTTTCATACGTATTGATATTAACTGTCAATTAAATTTTAGAGTAGTTTTTTCTACAGGATTTCAGTTAGTTTAGTTAGTAGTTGGGAAATACCGCCTTGCAATACAGGCGGTTTTGCTTGATAGTTAAAGATTAGTTTCAAAAAGTCACTATCCGGGTGAGTAAATTTTATTTTGAAAACGTAGTATTATAGAATATGCGTGAGGATGTAAAATAATATGAAGGATATATTAAAAAAAGGAATTTCAAAGGATGCAGGAGTGAAAGAGGAGCAGGAGATGCTTTCGCTTTTTCACAGGCAGGAAGATGAGTATGAGTTGAAGAATCTGTTATTAAAAGATTTGGAAAATACTATAGTTGCTGAAGAGTTATCATCTGAAAAGGTACTATCTTTTGAAAAATTAAACCGAAAAATTTGTAACAAAGAGGGTTATAATTCATTCAGGCAGATCTGTTTTTCTCCATTGATCAGGATTGCTGCTGTTTTGATCTTAGGATTGATTTTTGGTTTTTATTTGAATTCACTTATAAATAAAGATGAGCCGGTTTATTATACTGCTCGTTCACCATTGGGGTCTGTATCTGAGTGGATACTCCCGGATGGGACTGAAGTTTTTCTTAATGCAGGATCTGAAATAAGATATAGTGTGGAAGGTGAAAGATTTCGTACTGCTCATCTGTCTGGTGAAGCATGGTTTAATGTAGCACCAGACAAAAAGAGACCCTTTATAGTAAATACCTCCTGGTATAATATTAAAGCAATTGGTACCAAATTTAATGTTAAGGCTTATGAAAGTGATAAAGAGGTTATAACCACACTTGAAGAAGGGAAAATTATACTTATGCCTGTAAGTGATTTTCGATTTGAAAATAATATAGCCCTTAAGCCGGGTGAGCAGGCAGTATTTGAAAAAAACAGCCAGAGATTGGCGTTAAAAAATGTGAACGCTAAATGGTTTACTTCATGGAAGGATAACAAATTGATTTTTATGAATATGAATCTCAAGGATTTAATAGTTCTTCTTGAGAGAAAGTACGGAGTTGATATAGTTGTAAAAAATCCTGATATTTTGTCCTATCACTGCGATGGTACATTTAAGAATGAAACAATCATAGAAGTTCTTGAAATTATTAAGAAAACATTACCCATAAATTATGAAATTGTAGGACAGCAAATTGAAATAACATCTAAGTAAACTAATTAACAAAGGAGGTAAAATGGAATGAAATTTAATGCATCAGCCTGATCCAGCTGATTGCAAAAAATAAAACCGGCAGGTGCGGTAACACGTGCCGGTTTAAAAAGGCCGTTCGGCCCGGATCGTTTCGATAATTAGGTTATTAATCAAAACGCTCAAAAGTATGAAAAAATTTTGGTTTACAGCTCATTCGTTTAACAGCAAATGGGCAAAAAAATTGATTTTAACTATGAAACTGACAGTTTTTATATTGTTTCTAAGTTTTATGCAGCTTTCAGCTTCAGTTTATTCCCAGGCAACAAAGTTCACGTTTAAGTA
>CAZLZJ010000107.1:0-4685 GCA_964563975.1 uncultured Prolixibacteraceae bacterium | reverse complement strand
AAAGTTACTCAGATAGTCTGCGGCTGATTTTAGTTTTTCATTCTCATAAATAATAGCAGTTCCCTTTTTCAGTATAAAATTTCCTTTGGTAATCTTTTGACTAACAGGTTTCGGGATAATACTGATTTTCTGTTCACTCTCACTGCATCCGACAGTCAGAATAAAAATAAATCCAATAAAAAACAACTGTTTTACAAATGTATTCATATCGTTAAATATGTTAATCATTATATATAATAAATACCTTATAAATATATATTGCAAAAGTTATAATCTGTCGTTTAAGGCAATATATTTCTGTTCGGTTGTTACACTTTTATATGCGGGCCTTATAATTTTTCCTTTATTAACTATCTCTTCCATTCTATGAGCACTCCAGCCAACAATTCTGGATACTGCAAAAAGCGGCGTAAATAATTCCGGGGGTATATTTAACATTTTATATACCAAGCCGGAATAAAAGTCAACATTTACACTCACGCCTTTATATATTTTTCTGTGTTTGGCAATTACCCGTGGAGCAAGACCTTCTATTTTTGCATAGAGATCAAATTCATCTTTTAACCCTTTTTCTTCTGCAAGTTTTTTTGCATACTTTTTTAATATAACTGCTCTTGGATCTGACAAAGAATAGACAGCATGTCCTACGCCATATATTAATCCAAGTTTATCAAAAGCCTGTTTTGATAAAATTTTACCCAAATAGACAATAACCTCTTCATCATCTCTCCAATCGACAACATTCTGTTTTATATTTTCCATCATTTGTGATACTTTAATATTTGCACCCCCATGTTTAGGTCCTTTTAATGAGCATAATGAAGATGCCATTGCCGAATAAGTATCTGTTCCGGATGATGAAACTACATGATTTGTAAAAGTAGAATTATTCCCTCCGCCATGCTCTGCATGCAGCACTAAAGTAATATCAAGAAGAGTTGCTTCTAAATCTGTGTATCTGTTATCAGGCCTTAGCATATGAAGGATATTTTCTGCTATTGACAAGCCTTTTAATGGTTTGTGTATTATTAAACTTTTATTTTTAAAATAGTATAAAAGAGCTGCATAAGAGTATACTGCAATAAGAGAAAAGTTTGATATTAAAAACAGAGACTGTCTTAAAACATTTTCCAAAGATGTATCATCAGGATTTTTATCAAAGCTATATAATGCCAGGACACTTCTTGATAATGTGTTCATTACATCTTTACCGGGCGATTTCATAATAGTGTCTCTCACAAAACCTTTAGGCAGTTTTCGATACTCATTTAAAATCTGTTGTATTAAATTTAATTGTGAAGTATTTGGCAATTTACCAAATAATAACAGGTAGATAGTTTCCTCAAATCCAAACCTTCCTTCCCGGCTAAATCCTTCAATTATTTTATTAATATCAATCCCCCTGTATATCAATTGGCCCTCAATTGGCATAATTCCTCCATTTCCTGCCTCAGTACCTCTGACTTCCGAAATTTCTGTCAATCCGGCTAAAACTCCTTTACCGCTAATTTCTCTTAACCCTCTTTTAACATCATATTTTATATATAATTCATCATTAATGACGCTTGTTTTAATTATCTCTTCACTAAAGGTTTTTAATAAATTCCTATTCATCCTTCAATTTTATTTTATTATTGTTAAAATCAACTTTATAAATCCGGCTTCTTTAAAGGTGGTTATCAATTTTGTGATTTAGTTAAAAAAAGTAAAATAACTTCTGAATACGAAAAATCTTGTATAAAAATATTTAATTACCGGCTCAGATCATTTAGCAGCTTTTTGCCTTCATTTAATAGTTGGGTGCATTCGGACCCGGGAGCTTTTAAAATATTGAACTTTGCCAGTTCCGAATTTAATTTTTCCAGTTTTTCTTTATCGGATTTAGTAAATTTTTCTTTCAGGATCCTGATTTTTTCAGCATCCTGAATTCCTTCCAATAAACGTTCAAACCGAATTGAGCTGCGATTTCCGGGATAAATTATATAAGTATCACCGGCCGGCCATGTACGAAACCGGGAATCGGTTAAGGGTTTTTCCACCCATGAGTTGTACGACCAGTGAAGAAATCCGTCAAAACCTGCTGCCATTGTATACCATCCGATGAAAGTAGCTTCAGCTGGATTGGAAAAAGTAAAAAAATTAGGAAACTTATGTGCACAGCAAACATAAAATGTACTTACCAACCCATTCTCATTTCTGAACTTCAAATCATCCCACTCAAAAATTTCACCATGTGAAAGGCAAATATCTGTTAACATTGGATACTCCCTGTAGCTTTTATGATTATCTGCCAAAGCAACTCCAAGTTCCGGTGCAACTTTATTTACCAGATCTAAAGTAGCTTTCATATCTTTTGGCGAACGTTCGTCCATTGCTATATTGGTAATATTTAGCCATCCTTTTACTTTAAGATGCTCCCTGAACGATGTTAGAAATGGCGTCCAAAGTTCGGAAAATTCTTTTGTGCCGGGTTTTGCGCTTATATTAATTAATTTACCGGTTGCTTCATCTTTATAATGAATTTCATTATTCCATGGAATCATTGAATAGCAATTTATTTGCTTATCAACCCCCAGGTCAATCATAAAATCTATCCATCTGTCAAATATAGAATAATTATATTTCCACGAACCATCAGATTTTTTTGTCCAGATGATCATATCTTCATAAGCATCATAACATTGATGATTCCAGGGGTCTTTATTTATTGTGGCTGTAATAACCTTCTGACCCGCATCTGCCAGCATTTTCATTGGTGCTTCCATCAATTTCCAATGCTCTTCTGACCAATGCGGTACATTATTAACACGTGCTACAGCGGAAGGGTGCTGCCACAAATCAAGGTGAAACTTCCATTTATCCGCAGGAGGCAACACCTCATCAAGCACATCAAGAGAAATGTTCATTTTTCTTTTCTTTTCTCCTCTTCCGTAAATAAACAATTCACCTTTATAAAAACCGGGCTCTGCGGTTGCGGGTATCCTGAATGTCAACCATACCGGTTGTGTTGTATTTGCTTTAATTTCCATACACTCAGCATTGTCGAGAATATCAGCTGAAAGGGATACCGAAAAATTTTCCGGTTTGCGATATCCGCATCCATTGGCAAATTCATCAGTAAGTACATAACGAACAAAATGCGCTTGCGCAATAGATTTATCAATCTTCGAGCCTGATGCAGATTTAAATGGAGTAAATTCAATCTCAACCTGTTCAATATCTTTGTCCGACCATAAAACTATTTGAGCAGATAAACGTTCACCACGCCAGCCGGTTCCTTTCCAGTCGGATACGGGAGTCAGATCCGGCACTTCTCTTTTATTGTATCTTTTATCAATGGAACCAAATGAACAATTTAATCCTTTAACCATCGACCAGTTTATAAAAGTAGTATCAGGATCAGGTGCTTCGGCATAAGTTTCACAATCTTTTTCCGGTCTGTTACTGGTGCATGAAGCTAATAACAGTCCGGCAATAAATAGTTTAAACAGGTACTTCATTCGTTTAAATTTTTTTAATTATTTGAAAATAAAATTAATAAAAAATTTAAGAACACATGGAACCACTCGTTCCTCGTTTTCGCATATAATTTAATTATTTATATAAAGAGGTTTTATTCCTTAAACCCCACCTGCTTTTTTTCTTTCAGACAGGCGCTTCATTTATATCTTTCTTGGCTTATCTTAATTTATTTTTATTCCATATCATCTTTTCGCCCCAGAATGGTATAATGGTATTGTCACAGTTCACCCCGGGAAGATGTTCAAGTGTTTTGGTGATCGAAGCCTGACCATGAGGGTATGGCTTATGCCTCAATTCTATTAAATGAGACAAAACAGCATAATCCGGAGTTATTTGTCCCTTATTCGTACCTATTATATTGTTTTCCCTTGGAGCTCCCCATCTAAGTATTACCATATTAACAGGTCCGTCAACATTTGTAAAATGTTTTGGATTAAAACCTGAATCGCCACAATGGAGAATAGAAAAATCTCCTGAATTTTTACCACAGTCAATACGAAATAGTGTAACAAAATCCGGAAGATCGGGATTGGCAAGATGATCGGAAATATCAGTGCGAATAGTAAATTCTCCTATTTTATAATTAGCCGGTAGTGTAGAGCAGTATTTTTTACATTCTTCATAAAAATTGGATAATACGGGTTTTCCGTTTTTATTCATTGCTTCTATAAGTTCCAAATTATAATGATCTCTGTGGTTATGGGTTATACAAACAAAATCAAGATATGGCTCCAGCAGCACAGCCAGGCGGTGGTCAATATCAATCCCAAAACAACCTGACGGTGTTTTAACGATAAAACCCATATTATATAGCATCCAGATTAAAGCAGTGCCTTTTTTGACTTTACTGTTTTTTACCTCGTCCAATATTTTATTAAACCCTTCTCTGTAAAGATATAAGATGGGTATTGTCTTCTCTTTTTCAACAGCTGCTTCTTCCGGGCTCTCTATATACTCATTAAATACGGTATTTTGCAAATTGTCGGAATAGGTTTCAATTTTTTTTAAAAGAGATAATCGTTTATCATTCAATACAAGAGGAGTTGTTTTTTTAAATTCATGCAATGTTTTGATTGCTTCATTTGAATTTTTCATTTCATTTTCTTGGAAAGGATCTTTCCTGGCGGCAACAGCAGAAGCCATTACAATCATTAAAAAATATA
>CAZLZJ010000106.1:0-4704 GCA_964563975.1 uncultured Prolixibacteraceae bacterium | reverse complement strand
AGCAAAAAGTAAGGGAGATTTTAAATAAGTTATAAATATTTAAATTTATTAAAAATGTATAAGGAATATAAAAATGTTAAAATATTTAATTTGGTAAGCCGGATAATTTTCCGTGTTACCGATATGAGGTTTTCTGTTTTTATTGCTGTATTTATATGCCTGATTTTTTCAGGCAATACTGTTTCTGCCCAGCTTACGGCAGGGGTGGCAAAGGTTAATATTACAAATCCTGATGCCAGGGGTAACATCACTGATTCCCTTTATGTAAAGGCGTTGGTAATGAAAAGCGGTAATACCCGTGCTGTTATCATTACAGTTGATGCGGTAGCAATTGGAGGAATAGGGGCAATAAAAAATGATTATTTTAATGGTGTTCGTTCTCAAATAAAAAGTGAGACAGGCATAAATCCGGAAAATGTGCTTATAAATGCCAGTCATCTTCACGGGATGGGTTATAATGTTTGTGATGATATTGAAGCCCGTACTATTGAAGCAGTAAGAGTGGCCGGCAAAAATATGGTACCGGTAAATGTCGGTGCCGGGAGCGGCTATGAAGATAGGATAACCGAAAATCATATTCTCAGGCTTAAAAATGGGAAAGCATGGGCAATCCGTCATGCAAACCCTCTTCCTCCCGACGAGGAGATTGAAAGTGTGGGCCCGATAGATCCGGAGATAGGGATTTTGAGACTTGACAAAAAGGGTGGTGAAACCCTTGCAATAGTTTATAATTTTACCGGTCATCCTTATCAGTCAATTACGGGCGAAACGGGTGGTTACCCCGGTTTTGCATCGAAGCTGATTGAAAAAAGTATGAGCAAGGGTACCATTGCCTTGTTCATTCAGGGATTCAGCGGTGATGTGATACCAATTCTTTATAAGGATGTTCACAGTATAAGAGATCAGGAGCCTTTGGGCACTATGCTTGGGCTAAGTGCAATGGAAGCAATCAGGAATATAAAACCGGTTAAAACCGGAGAGCTTAAAGTGATTAATGAAGTGGTAAAATTTCCACGAAAAACAGATTATGTACAGAGGATTGCTTCAATGGAGAATGAGCAGGAAGAGCTGCTTCGCTCACTGCAGGGGACAAGTCTTAATTTTAAAACTTTCCTGCCACTGTATATACAATATAATATATTTCAAGAGTATCCCTCCTATTATTCTCACAGGTATCTTCATGAAAAGAGTCTTGGAAGGAGTGATCTTGAGAAGCTGGATGAAGAAAACAGGCGTAATCTTGACAAATACCTTCGCAATATCCATGCTATGGAAAAACTTTCCAGGCTGCAATATAATATAGGACTGGCAAAAGCAAGGAAAATTGAAAATGAATCGGCCGGAGAGAGTACCATGGATCTTGAAATAATGGCATTAAAGGTTGGTGATTTTGTTTTGGTAACATTTCCGGCAGAGGTTTCTGTGCAGGTTGGGCTGAATATAAAAGGGAAGTCACCGTTTAAAAACACCTTTGTAGCCGGTTACACTAACGGATATATACATTATGCTCCCGCCGCAGATCAGTTTGGCAGTGGTACATATCAGGATCACAGCTGTTTGCTTGGCCCTGAATGGCAGAAAATATATGAAGATAAGGTGAGTGAAATTTTAAAGAAATTATAAAACTTTTATGCTTTTGTAAATTAACAAATTAATTATATAAAATTTAAATATCATGATGCAAGTAACATGTGGGTTTACCATCCCAATAACATTGTATGGTCTTCCTCCCCGTATTGATAATATTTTAAAAGTTATGGGAGAGATCAGGGAAGCCGGGTTCACAACTATGGAGATGGAGATTACAGCAGGAGACAGGGGTGATTATGTGGCTAACTGGGATAAAGTAATTGAGCTTTCCCAAAAAACAGGGCTTGAAGTAGTGAGTATAATGGCAGTAACCTATGATATGTTCTCTTTTGATAAACGTAAAAGGGAGCAATCTTTGGAAGAGTATGCAGATATTTGTAAGATGACCTCTGCAATTGGCGCAAAACTGAGTACCAACTGTTTTTATCTTCCACCGGAGATGGTACCCAAAGAAAGGGCTTCCATATATAGCGGCGGGCCTTCCGTAGCTGTTGATATTCCTGAAGGATTCAAATGGCTGGATCTCAGGAATATTGTTATTGAACAACTTAGAAGGTCATCGGAGATTGCAGGTAAAAACGGGCTTACTTTTGCCATGGAGATGAGGGCCGGCGATTTTATCTCTTCAGTTGACGGTGTTATAAGTGTTTTTAATGATTGCGGAGCAGATAATATAGGTATGGTATATGATGTAGCTCATGCCCATGCAATTAGTGAATATCTTGATCTGGGAATATATAAACTCGGTAAATACCTTAAGCTGGTTCATCTTTCTGATAATGATGGCACCAGGCCCTATCACTATCAACCGGGCAGGGGTAATATTGATTTTGAAAATATCATCAATACTTTGAAAAAAACAGGGTATGACGGTTATGTGGTTGTCGATATAAGCGGCATAGATAATATTATGGATGAAGCGATCAAAATGAAAGCGATGTTAGAAAAACTTATAAATACAAAATAGAGATATGAAACTTAGTATTTCAACAAAATTATATTTTAATTATTCTTTGGAAGAGACAATAAACCGGGTGGCCTCACATGGCTATCCCGGTATTGAAATATGGGGAGGCCGTCCGCATGCCTATTACAGAGATATGGACAGTGAAGCCATATCTTTGATAAGGGGAGCATTGGAAAAGCGGGGTCTTGAGATATCAGGCTTTATTCCTGCCCAGTTTGGGTACCCCACCTCTCTTTGCAGTCCTGTACAGAGTATAAGGCAGGATAGTGTAGAGTATATAAAAAGAAGTATTGACACCTCTCTTAGCCTTGGCTGTAAAAAGGTAAGTCTTTGTCCGGGAAGGACTTTATATGGGCAGGGTTATGATAAAGGTATGCAGGATCTTACTTCAAGTCTTGGGGAGCTGGTTGAATATTCATTAAAAAAGGATGTTTTGCTTCTGCTTGAGCCTGCTCATATGTACGAGAGTGACCTTGTGCTTACTATTGAGGATGGGGTAAGGCTTATAAAGGAGCAAAAGTATCCGAATATGGGTATTGCCCTTGATACGGGGCACTGTTATGTTAATAAAGAGTCACTTACCGATTGCCTGTATTTGATGGGTTTAAATAAAATACCTGTTCATATTCATTTAGATGATAATAATGGGCTGTCAGATCAGCATAAGATACCCGGTGAGGGGACTATAAATTTCATTCCCTTTTTTCAGGAACTCGGCAGATCAGGCTATGACGGTTTTTTGACGGTTGAGCTTGGATTTGACTATACGGCCGATCCGGATGCTGCTGCCTATAAAAGCAAAAAAGCTGTGTTGTCTCTTCTTGATGAGGCGGGAATAAAACCTGAATAGAGAAATTACCGGTTATAATTAACTATAAAATTTTAAATAGAATGAAACATCCTGATATTAAAAAGCAGATTATACCGGTTCATTATGGACAGCGAATAATCAATTTGCAGATACCTGAAAAGAATCTTGTTTTTAATCTTAAAGCAAATGATTTTCCACCTCCCGCAAATGAGCGGGAGGAGATACTCAGGGGTATTCTCGAACCTGTCGGATCGGCACGTTTAAAAGATTTGGTAAGTAAAGATGCCAAGGTTGTTATCATGGGTGATGACCGCACCCGTGTTACTCCTCAGGACAGGATAATTCCTTTTGTTCTTGATGAACTGCATGCTGCCGGGGTAAAAAACAGTCAGATAAAAATTATTATCGGCTATGGCACACACAGGCCGATGACAGAAAAGGAGATAGAGCTAAAATATGGGCGTGAGCTGATGGATCAGGTTGAGATAAAAGGTCATGACTGTCATAATAATTTGGTTGATAAAGGGGTGACCCGAAGGGGGACCCATATTGTGGTTAACCGCGAGGTTATGGAGGCTGATTTCCGTATTGCCGTGGGTGGAGTGTTGCCTCACCATCCTGTTGGCTGGAGTGGAGGAGCCAAGATGTTGTTGCCGGGAATTGCCGGAGTTAAAACTACTAATGCAATGCATCTTCTGGGGGCAACGGAACAGCAGCTTGGCAAGATAATAACTCCCTGCCGGGAAGAGATGGAAGATTTTGCAAACGAGGTTGGGCTCCATTTCATTGTTAATATTTTGCAAGCCGGGAAAGGGGAGATATTGAAAGTTGTGTCAGGGCATTTTATTGAGGCCCACCGTGAGGCTGTCAGATGGGGAGAGAAGATATTTGGAGTTAAATTCAGCCGGCCGGCAGATATTACCCTTAGCAGTGCTTTTCCCTCCGATTATGATCTTACCCAGGCTGACAAAGGGCTGTTCTCTGCAGAGCTGGCCACTATACATGGAGGGGAGATTATACTTCTTTCTCCGTGTGAAGAAGGAATTGCCCCGACACATGGTAAAGAGATGGCCAGACTGGCCCCGTATGACGATACGACTCTTTGGAAAATGCTTAAGGAAGAGGTTATAGAGGACCCTTTTTCTGCATCTGAATGTATGTACCTTAACCATATAAAAAGAAATTTTAAGGCTACCCTTACAATGGACCCGGTATTGACCAATATCATGGGATTTTATCATCTTAACATTGATGATGTGCAGGAATATTTAGACAGGCGCATAGATTCTGACAGCAATGTTAAAATAGGTATAGTTCATCAGAGCAGCGAAGTTTT
>CAZLZJ010000105.1:0-4846 GCA_964563975.1 uncultured Prolixibacteraceae bacterium | reverse complement strand
TAGCTTACTCACACCGGCTTTAATCGAGATGCCCGTTTCATGATATAATATTTTATGGGTGAAAGATACTTATTTTTAATGTTTAATAGAAAAAGTATTATATTTGCAGCCGTAATAAGATGGTGGATGTAGTTCAGTTGGTTAGAACGCTGGATTGTGGTTCCAGAGGTCGTGGGTTCAAGTCCCATCTTCCACCCGTAATAAAAGAAGGCCGCCACAGGCCTTTTTTTATTATTTGACATCAGATTTTTTCAAAAATTTAAAACCTCTTTCAATTTTTTATACCCTGATTTACTAACTTTAAGTTTAACTTCATTATTCAAAATAACAATATAAGATTCCTTTTCATATTGCTGTAATTCCTTTATTTCATTGACCTTCACAATATAAGAACGATGAATTCGCACAAATTCCGACGGATCCAGTACCTCTTCAAGGTACCACATTCTTTTTTGTTTAATAAATCTTCCTTCGGCTGTATGTATGATCACATAATCATCCATGGCTTCAAAATAGATTATCCGGGTTACCGGTATAATATGTATTTTGCTTCGATCTTTAACCACGATCCTGTTTAAAAAGCCATCTCTTATTTTATCACTTAAATTACTTGCAGTTTCAGCCTTAAAATCACCTTTTGCAACTCTTTCTGAAACCTTTTTCACAGCTTCAATAAGACGCTCTTTAGAGAAAGGTTTCAAGAGATAATCTACTGCATTATATTCAAAAGCTTTAATTGCATATTGATCATAAGCAGTAGAAAAAATCACTTCAGGTTTATGATCCAGCAATTCCAACATTTCCAAACCGGTAATCTTAGGCATCTGTATATCGAGAATAACCAGGTCAGGTTTCAGCTCATTAATCATTTTAACACCTTCAAACCCATCTTTACACTCCCCGATCAATTCGACATCCTCAACATCTTTCAGATAAGATTTTATAAGGTCTCTTGCCAACAGCTCATCATCAATAATTATGGTTTTCAATTTACCCTCCATACAGTTTCAATTTTGTGGAACAAGTAAAGTTACTATAAATTTATCTTTTTTATCTTCAACTTTTAAAAGCCGGGAACTGCCATAAATAATCTGTAAGCGGTCTCTTATATTCCGGAGTCCGATTCCTTCTCCTTTTTCTGCAACTATATCAGAATCATAATTATTGGTTATTGTTATCTCAAGCAGATCATCTATACAGGTTGCCCTTGTTAAAATATCAACTGTTTCTGTAGTTTCATAAACCCCATACTTAATAGCATTCTCGTATAAGGGCTGAAGTATCATATTGGGAATTTTTGTTTTCAGACAATTTTCATCTATCTCAAACAGGGCATTAAGCTTATCTCCAAATCTTACCTTTTCTATCTGCAGATAATATTGATTATTTTTTATCTCCTCTCTCAAAGTAACCTTTTCTGTCTGCAAATGCTTAAGTGAATAGCGCATATAAGACGACAAATTAATCACCATTTCATGTGCCTTACCCGGATCGGTAATAGTCAAGGAAGATATGCTGTTTAAACTATTAAACAAAAAATGGGGATTTATCTGTGACTTTAAAGCATGAAGTTCAGCCTCTTTGATCAATGATTTTAATCTGGATTCATTAATAAGCTTCTCCCGGAATCCCTGATAATAATTGACTGCATAAAAAAAGAGCACATAAACCAGATATAGCATATAACCCCAAAAAATATTAACAGGTATGCCGCTTCCTGACCACTCATCAAAGTTTGGATGAAATAACTTAATAATAACCACTCCCAGATATAACCATATAAGCACAATTATAGTAGCTGCCACAATATGCAATATAATTATCCTTCCGGCGCTGTTATTCTCTAATGTAGAATATTTAATCACATACCAAATTGGTATACCTATAATTGAAAAAGTAAAGGGAAAGGCTAAAAACTCAATCGTTGCCATACCCGGATTAACTCCATAAGCTATCCACCTTAAAAGTACACTGCCTGCCAGTATAACCATCCAGACAAAAATATAGAAAAAGGTAAGCTTGGGTTTAGAGATCAAGGGGTGACTTAGATACATTCTTTTTAACTATTCTTAATTTCAACTCCTCCGAAAGCAGCAAATCCTTTTATCACTAACTTTTTTGAAGGGTTAGCCTTAATTTCAAGTGCCGAAAGCACTCTTTTATCACTTACTCCCCCAAAAATTGAACTTACCTCATTTTTAACAGTCCAGTCGGGGGGTACTTTAAAGCCACAACCGCCAAAAATAGCAATGCAATCTATAACAGCTCCCTCTTCGGCAATATTTACCTGCCGCAAATCATATTCAGCTCCTCCAAAAATTACAGTTGCTTTTCCCCCGGGAAAATTTTTTGAAGTAATAAGAGATTCCCTGCTTCCAAATATAACTATATCAT
Source organism: uncultured Prolixibacteraceae bacterium (assembly GCA_964563975.1). Classification (GTDB taxonomy): domain Bacteria; phylum Bacteroidota; class Bacteroidia; order Bacteroidales; family Prolixibacteraceae; genus JAAYJR01. The sequence continues at coordinate 2,452 of CAZLZJ010000105.1, read as the reverse complement.
CAAAAATATTATTTTTATCGCCTGATTCAATATCTTCAACAGGTGAAAATTGATTCCTCTTTCTGCCGGTAAAAACCAAAGCTAAACCTGAAGCAACGATCAACACCGGCCAGCAAAGCCTTTTCAGATGTGCCGGCAAAATAAATATTTCAGGCAGGAGAAAAAAACCTCCAATAATGATCAAAATCAAACCTGCAGTTTTGTTTCCTACTATAACCAAAAATACACCGATTCCAAACAGAAGCATCTGCCACGAAACAAGAATATCAGACCATACCATAGGAATTATATTTAGCCTCAACAATATCCAAATTGTTCCGGCAACTATTAAAAAGAGACCCAAAAATACTCTTTTATCAAAATCTTTCTCCTTTCCCATTTCTTATATTTTTAATGTTAACCAAATATATACTTAATAATAACTTAACAAACTTAACAATCGGTTAACATACGAAATGTATCGGTAAACAGGGGAAAAGTATAAAAAAAGAGCCTTTTGCCTGACCTTAATAATTATTTATTGCTCTGAACTTTAGCCCATGAATCACGAAGGGGCACTGTTCGGTTGAACAACAGGTTTTTTTCAGTTGAATCATAATCCACATTGAAATAACCCACTCTCTCGAACTGAAAATGATCCAAAGGTTTTGACTCTTTAACAGATGGTTCAACATAACACTCTTTAAGTATGGTTAAAGATTTAGGATTAAGGAATTGCCTGAAATCAATATCTTTATGACCACAAGGATCTTCATCATTAAATAACCTGTCGTAAAGTCTGACTTCCGCTTTAATTGCATGCTGTACGGAGACCCAATGAATAGTGGCCTTTACCTTTCTTCCGTCGGGTGAGTTTCCACCTCTTGATTTCGGATCATAAGTACAATGAAGCGCAATTACTTCACCTTTTTCATTTTTTATGACTTCAGTGCAGGTAATGAAATATGCGTAACGCAATCTAACCTCACTGCCGGGTGAAAGGCGAAAATATTTCCGGGGCGGATTTTCCATAAAATCATCCTGTTCAATATACAGCTCACGGGAAAAAGGCACCTTCCTGGTTCCCATCAACTTATCTTCAGGATTATTAATTGCCTCAAGCTCCTCTGTTATGCCTTCAGGATAATTTGTTATAATCACCTTCAGGGGATTCAAAACTCCCATAACTCTTTTAGCTATTTTATTAAGATGTTCCCGCACACTATATTCAAGAAGCGACACATCAATAATACCATCAAACTTAGTAACACCTATTCTTTCAGAAAAATTTCTTATTGATTCCGGAGTGTAACCTCTTCTTCTGAGTCCGGAAATAGTAGGCATGCGGGGATCATCCCATCCATCTACATGGCCATCTTTTACAAGTTCCAACAAACGTCTTTTACTCATCACAGTATATGTTAAGTTTAGACGTGCAAACTCAATCTGTCTGGGGCGGTAATCTGAATCCATCAGCTGATCAATAAACCAATCATATAAAGGCCGGTGAACTTCAAATTCAAGAGTACAAATTGAGTGTGTGATACCTTCCCAGTAATCGCATTGTCCATGTGCAAAATCATACATCGGATAGACACACCATTTATCTCCTGTCCGATGGTGGGTTGCCTTCATAATGCGATAAATTATAGGATCTCTCATGTGCATATTTGGAGATGCCATATCAATTTTAGCTCTTAACACATGTGAGCCTTCGGAAAAATCCCCACCGGTCATCTTCTCAAATAGTTCAAGATTCTCCCCGGCAGATCTGTTTCTGCAAGGACTTTCATATCCCGGACGGGTTGGAGATCCTTTTTGCAGACTAATAGTTTCAGCATCCTGATCATCCACATAAGCTTTCCCCTCTTTTATCAGTTTTATGGCAAACTGATGTAATTTATCAAAATAATCCGATGCATAATAGAGTCGTTCATTCCAGTCAAATCCCAACCAATGAACATCCTCCTTTATTGATTCCACATATTCTGTTTCCTCTTTTGTCGGATTTGTATCATCAAATCTAAGATTGCACTTCCCACTATATTTTGCGGCAACACCAAAATTCAGGCAGATTGACTTTGCATGGCCAATATGAAGATATCCATTGGGCTCCGGGGGAAACCTGGTATGCACCCTCCCGCCATTTTTCCCTTCAATAAGGTCTTGTTCTATCTGTTGAAAAATAAAATTGGATCGCTTTGTAACCTCTTTATTTTCGGCGTTATTTGTCATATGCTAATAATTAGTTCTCCTGTTTCAAAGATTGCAAAAATACAAAAGGTTTGGCCAGAACAAAATGTTAAACCCGTTTTATGCATTGTTTGCATTTTTTATTAAATTTGCACTTTTAAACAAAATATAATGGTCTCTTGGCCGAGTGGCTAGGCAACGGTCTGCAAAACCGTGTACGGCGGTTCGAATCCGCCAGAGACCTCGAAGGCAGTTAAAACCCGGCTATAGTTGATGGCAA
>CAZLZJ010000104.1:0-5028 GCA_964563975.1 uncultured Prolixibacteraceae bacterium | reverse complement strand
CATACGATCTTATAAAGCTATTGGCTATATTTAGCCTGATCGGATAAAATAAAAATCATTTTTCGCAAAAAATTTAAAACCAAGCAGTCATGAACAGGATAATACTCTTTTTAGCCATACTGACATTTTTTGGATGCAAAAACCACCAGTCTGACAGTACATCCGGCCGGTTAACCGATACCGGCGATGCCTTCTGGATTGGCGACGGTAAAGAAGCTCCGGCAGAGGATTCGCTTTTTTATCTTGACGACCCTGCCCCCATGTTCAGAAAAGAGTTCAGTTTGAATGGCGAAATAAAATCAGCAAAACTACTTATCACTGCAGCAGGTTATTATAAAGCTACAATAAACGAACAGCGGGCAGGCAATAATATGCTTGATCCTGCATGGACAGAGTTTGGCAAAAGAATATATTATTCAGAATATGATATAGCAAACCTTCTTATGCCGGGCGATAACTGCATCGGTGTTGTTTTGGGGAATGGCTTTTATAATCCGCTGCCAATGAAAATGTGGGGTAACAAAAATCTTAGAACTGCCCTTAATGTCACAGGCAGACCTGTTTTTATTGGAAAAATAGTTGTGGAATATAAAAACGGCAAAAAAAGTATTATAAATAGTGATGAATCATGGCAATATGAGTATGGGCCGATATTAAAAAACAATGTTTACCTGGGTGAAGTTTACGATGCAGGAAAGGAGATCAAAGGGTGGGATAAACCCGGTTTTGATGCATCAATATGGAAAAATGCTACTATCCAAAACGGTCCGGGCGGGCAATTACAAAAAGCATTTTTTCCCCCTGTTCAGATAACTGACATCATTTCGCCGGTAGATATTTATTCTCCCTTTGATAAAATTTATATAGTTGATATGGGAGTGAATTTTGCAGGCATTCAAAGAATTAAGCTTAGAGGAGATCCGGGAGACTCAATAGTATTCCGCTTCGGAGAGCGTATTTATGAAGACAGCACCCTCAATACAATGACCGCAGTATGTGGTCAAATTAAAAGACCCGGCGTGGGTGGCCCCGGAGCACCCGATACGGCATGGCAAACCGACACGTATATCATAGGACCTTCGGGAAATGGAATTTACAGTCCTGAGTTCACCTTTCACACTTACCGGTATATGGAAATATCAGGAATAAAATACAAACCGCAAATTTCAGATATCGAAGGGCTGGCGCTAAACTCAAATGTACCGCAAATTAACAGTTTTTCATCTTCCTCAGAACTTATCAATTCAATCCAAAAAGCTTCAGAAAGAACATTTCTCTCCAACCTTATCAGTGTTCAATCTGACTGTCCTGCACGTGAAAAATTTGGTTACGGAGGAGATCTGAATGCCACCTGCGAAGCTTTTATTTATAATTTCGATATGCAGTCCTTTTACCGTAAGACAGTATACGACTGGGTTGATGCAATGAATGACTCCATTTTTATCGACACTGCCCCCTTTGTTGACACTAAATACTGCGGATTAAGCTGGGAATCGGCTTTTATCATCACTCAATATTATCTCTATCTTTATTATAACGATATAGATTTTATAAAAGAGTTATATATTTTAAATAAAAAATGGATGGAAAAGGCTGCCCGGATTCATCCTGAAGGGATAATAGATGCAGGCTTGGGTGATCACGAATCTTTAGAGCCCGTACCATCCGAATTGGTGGGTACATGTCATTATCTGTTTTGCGCCCGTATAATGCGGCAATTTGCAAATTTAATGAATGATGATATAGGAAAAGAGCATTACGGCCAATTAGCAAAAAAATTAAAAAATATTATCAGAAAAGAGTTTTGGGAAAAACCGGTGGAAGGTAAAATTAACAGACAGACTCTATTTTCCAGCCTGTTATATTATGGAATAGTTTCTCCGGAGGAGACTCCATCTGCAGTTGATTCACTAATGAAAGCGGTAGCCGCTGCACCGGCAGGACATTTCACTACCGGTATTTTCGGCACAAAATATATTCTTGAAGCTATCTCAAAATATCTGTCACCCGACAAAGTCTTTGAAATTGTTAACAATACCAAATACCCCGGCTGGGGTCATATGATAGAAAAAGGAGCCACAACCATTTGGGAAACATGGAAAGAGAGTAACAATGTCTACTCCAATTGTCACCCGATGTTTGGATCAGTATCTGAATGGTTTTACCGCTGGCTGGGTGGGATAAGGCCTGATCCAGGGTTTCCCGGATTTACAAAATTTCATCTGGCTCCAAACACACCGAAAAATCTTGACCATGTTAACTGCACATATCATACTCCTGCAGGAAAAATTGTTTCCAACTGGGAAAAAGAGAGCAGCAACCGAAAATACCATTTTGAAATACCTGCAGGCTCAACAGCAATGGTCAGCCTTCCGTTATCTTCTGCTCAAAAGATTTCAATAAACAAAGTTGGTGATCCTGGATTTCAGGCAAGCAAAATAGAAGGATTACAAACAGGAAAATTTGAACTGCAAGAAGGAAGTTATGAAATAATTATAAAATAAATGTTTTTTAACCCGGAAAAATAAAGGCAACATTTACAGCAGATGAAAATTTAGCTTAACCAAACTATTTGCTCTTATTTATATTTCAATATTGTTGATGCCCTGCAATCCTTATCAGCTGTAAAACGTATCCAGCGAGCATTAAAATATTCCGGAAAACTAAAATTAAATATCTCTCCGGAGTTTACTGCAACTTCTTTATAAAGCATCCATGGACCATGTCCAACCGGCTCTGCTTCAATTTTAAAAATAATTTTTTCATCGGCATCATGTGAAATCTGCAGTGACCGCTCATCATAAAATCCGATTAAATAAGGATCGGAAGGCACGCCTGCCTCTACTTCATTGTTGTCCCAGGGACCGCCGTAACCAACCGGCTTACCCAATTTCCACAAATCATCCACTACGCCTAACCATACTGCAGCCTGCCTGTCGTCTGAAAAAACAATATGATCACCTGCCCCGGCATCCGGATCTATACCGGTCATTACCAGCATACCCCGATAAGACGCATAGTCGTGAATCCTGAAATTATGTGAAGCCACCGGCCTTATTTTAGCAAACCCATCAGCATTTTCAGCAGGCAACTCATAAAAAGTCCCTGCTGCATGAAAAAGATCACGTTCTGTTACCACCTCCCGGCATATCCTCAACTGTGCAGCATCTGTCAGCTGCTTATATCCGGCAGCTCCCACCGGCAGCCTCCATCTCCGGTTTTTATCGTCAATAATCAATACCGACGATTTATCAACAGAGATAACTTTTTCAGGAATTGCAAAATTTTCTCTTATAAAAGATTCTGTTTGAAGATCACTCTTTTTTATAAGATTTAATTCTGCATCAAGCTCATAATAGCCTGCACTTTTTTCCTCACCATGTTCAAATTTTACAGCAGCAATTCCCAAAGCCCGGCGCTCTTTGCCTAATCCATATAATAACCCTCCTATAGATTTTTCATTCGTTATACTTGCAACTCCTTTAAAAATTGAAGAAGGAAATATTTCCCTGTTATCACTTCCGGTATAATTAAAACTTACAGTTACAATTGCCGGTGAATCTACTCTTACACGAATCCATTCACCGGGGTCATCTTTTCTAAACTCCACATTGGCAGAGCTATCCGGTTTCAGATCAATATTTTTAATTTCATTCCAAACTCCATCGCCTCGCTTATCCACCTCAAATGTAAATAAAACATCAGCAATACCATGATTGAAAATCCATGCAGATCGTCTTTCCCAGCCGGCAAAAAGCATAGGTTCAGAAACTTCACCGGCAACAACTTTTTCGGCCAACCAAACAGACCCGGCAGCTGTTGTCGGACCTAACTGATCAATTTTTTCCGGCGAAGTAAACCAAAGATTCGAATTTGATTGTCCCGGTCCTTCAATTCCACCTTTATGCTTTCTCTTATTCATAAATTCATTGTTTGCAGAATCGTCGCATCCAAAAACCAGCCGGCCGTTCCAGCGGGCAAAATCGCCTATCACCTTCAGGTAGGCTGACCGGGGGCGGATACCGGCAGAATTATCAGCAGTAAATGTTGAAGGAAAGCGCCAAAACATACCATGCATTGTCATAAGATAGTCCGGACTGCCTTCACTTCCAATATCCCTTATTCGCGGCCATTCGGTATTCCAACCATGAGCTCCGTCATAGCTGTGGCTGGCCTTTGGCAGCCGAAAAAAGTTCCAGCCGGTTTCAGGGTTGCGGACACCTAAGAGAAGTGATTTATAATCCCAACCGGTAGTCCATATAGGATCTGTCTGAGGATTTAGATTTCCATAAATGCCTCCGGGTCCGGTTACTTCAACGAACTGATTCCGGCGCACCAGCTTCCAGTCACAGCCATCCCATTCTGAAAGCGAACCTGCTTCAATATCAAATTGTTCAAGTGCTTTTTGGCCTGCCTCGCCATTATTGGAATATACCATTACTCCTTGCCCTGAGTATAAACCTTTACCATGAACACCTTCCAGAAGATCCGGAGGAATATTGACCGGCTCATCTTTAGCTCTTCTGTTAATTACATTTCGATCTTCATATAATAGAGTAGTTTTCAAAGTATTAACATCAACTTCATAAAATCCCTCCTCCATTGTACCGTAATATATTTTATTGACCGGATCAAAAAGATGACGGGCATTCCCGGTGTGCCGTCCCGGCATGGCATCATAAGGAATTACCCTGACATTACGGTCATTATCTATGACATAGGGGCCGATAAAAAGCTGATTACTTTCTTTGTGAACCATACGATTGGCAGGTGTTCCGCCTATACTTTCAGGACGAATAAGCTGCTTCATATCTGAAGTGATTTCATACAACTTATCGGAAGAGCCGAAAGGAAGGTGCGGTCCGTATGTAATCACCCATAACCTGTCGGCCCAAGACACTACAGCGCCGGTACCACATTCGCCCTCATTATTGTAATAAGCCAGATGAGGATAGATGCCACTTACCATGCGATATTTTGATCTATCATGTTTGTTATCGGGACTATTTTTTATACATGATAAGTGCA
>CAZLZJ010000103.1:0-5063 GCA_964563975.1 uncultured Prolixibacteraceae bacterium | reverse complement strand
TAAAAAAAATTGGTATTCGACTTAACTAATAATAGTTAACCAGCCGAATACCAATTTAGGGAAAAATTACTTAACCCCTTCCCATCCAGGATTTTGATCGTAAGAAGAATTCAATACAAGATCCTCTAAAGGCAAAGGTCTAAGGTATAATCTATCATTCCATTTTCTAACACGACCTAAGAACAATTCATAATACTCACCTGTTTCAGGATCACGCGCTCCATAATAAGTTTTAAAATTTTCTACTAATTTCCCTGCTTTCCATCTAACAAGATCATCCCATCTAAAGCTTTCACCAGCTAATTCAATCCGCCGTTCACGGCGTATTTCGTTAATTAATGGAGAAACGGAAACTTCCCAATTTGGCCAATTGGGATCTTCAAAACCAACATCTACTGAAAGATGAGGCATTCCGGCACGATCTCTTAATAAATTAACAGTTGCATCTAAAACAGATTGATTGCATTCCCCAAGTTCTGCCATAACTTCTGCATAATCAATTAACACTTTCCCATACCTGAAAATCGGGTAATCTGTCTCCTGGAAATTCTGAACTCTGTCAGACTCATAAGGTCTATGACCTTTAATTTGCATATATCCGGTAGATACTTGCTGAGGAAGGAATTCAGGTAAATTTTTATAATCTGCACTACCATCTGCATAGATTCTAAATTTTCTATCAGGATGAGCAACATATTGTGTCATTCGCGGATCTCTATTTTCAAATAAGTTACGGTAAACTATATCACCTTTATATAAAGGACTTAATGAAATTGGCAAACCATCTGTACATAAATAAGTTTCAACAAAATCCTGAGTTAATCCTGCTGCCGGCTCTCCAAGCAGACGAATATTGTTGTGAGTAAGCAATCCTAAAATAAATTCCTGATACATAATCATTTCAGGATTTCCACCTAAATCATAACTTGTCCAAAGTTCAAAGTAGTCATTTTCAGGATTTCCGGTTGAATAAAGTGAAAATAGTCCGCTGTCTATTATCTTTTTCCCGGCATCAGCAGCTTCTCTAAGAATAGATTCATAATCTCCTTTATTGTGATACTTTCTAAAAGTTCCTTCGTGCAATGCGACTTCTAATTTAAAAGCCAGGGCTGCATAACGGGTTAATCTGTTTTCACCGGAAGCTTCCGGCAGGTTCTCAATTGCATAATCAATGTCTTCTAAAATTTTTGCAACTACAGTATTTCTGGATGTTCTGGGAGCTGTAAGTTCTTCAGAATCAACATTCAAATCACTCTCCAACCATGGAACATCACCAAAGTTTTTAACCTTAAAATGATATTCAAGTGCCCTGAAAAAACGAAGTTCTGCTAGATATGTATTTATTTCAGGATTTGACAGATCTAATTTATCTGTTCTGGAAAGCGCATAATTCAATCTTCGAATATACAACCAATCTGCTTTAGCCCATCCTCCTCCTGAAGAGGGAACTGTATACTCATCCCATAAATATGTATTACGAGAAGCTAAGGTATAATTATCTGAATTTGCCTCACGACGACTCCAGGAATTCATACTTGTAGAACCCCCAATATACGTCCTTACATAATCAAATCGTGGATAAAATTGATTGGCATACAATTTTAAATCTGAAGCTGTATTCCAAAAAGTCTCATCACTAATAGAATCAAGGGGATTTTTGTCTAAAAAATCATCATTACAAGAAAACAATGTAATGAACAGTACTAATATAGTAGTGAATAAATTCTTATTTTTCATTTTTATTTATTTTAACCATTAAAATTCAATATTCACACCAATAGAAGCAACCCTGTTTAAAGGATAATGCCTGGTATTGCTTTGTTCTGGATCAACTAATTTAATCATATTTGTAAAGGTCAAAAGATTTTGCCCGCTAAAATATATCCTTATTCTTTCTATAGATGCTTGCTTAATTAAATCTTTTGGTAAATTATATCCTATAGTTAATTGTTTTAACCTGATATAAGAAGCATCCTGCAGAAAATGAGTCTGTACAGCTGTAACATCTGCGGCATTTGTAATAGTAGGCCTGGGAAAATATGCATTAGGATTATCAGGGGACCAATAATCAGTAGCAATTCCGGGACCTGTATTCCATTGACTTGTATAGTGTTCAAGGAAATTAGTAGCTCCAATCCAAGTGTCTTTTTTGCCAACGCCCTGGAAAAATAAGTCTAAGTCAAACCCCTTCCATCCTATATAAGAACGTAAGCCAAATAAATATCGAGGCTGTGAATTGCCAATAATTTTCTGATCCCCGGGATTATCCAATGTATTAGCGCCCCTGGTAATTTTATTGTCACCATCCAAATCCTTAAATTTCAAATCACCTTCCAAAAGCTTTCTTGAAACGATATTAGTGTGATTGGCATTACTAGCTTCTTCATCTGACTTAAAAAAGCCATCGGTAACTAATCCCCAGATTTCTCCCCATTTTTTACCTACATAATGTTGAGAAATAAGACCTGCAGGATTATCATATCGCGTAATCTCCCCCTGGTAATCGGACAAAGTCAGAGTCACCTCATAATTAAAAGCATGAGTCCTGTCTCTCCAATTAACCTCTAAATCCCAACCTGTAGTTTTTAAATCTGCAGCATTTTCTTGTGGCTCTGCAACACCTAAAATACTAGGCTTTAACTCAGAAGCCATAAGCATATTTTTAGTATCTCTCCTATAAACATCAACGGTTGCATTTAACCTGTGGTTTAAAACAGATATATCCAAACCTATATTCCTTTGATTCACAGTTTCCCATGTTAAGGTTGGGCTAACTAAGCCGGGAGCATAAACAGACATAGGCAAACTACCTCCAAGCAAATAAGATACCTGCCCGGAAGAATAGGTTGGAATATAAGGATAGTATCCCGAAACAACCTGGTTACCTAAAGAACCATATGAAGCCCTGACTTTAAGCATATCGAAAATATTTTTCAAGCTTTCGAGCCATGGTTCATTCTCTATTCTCCAGCCTAAGGAAAATGAAGGAAATATATCAAACCGATCATCTTTAGGAAATCTTGAAGTACCATCATATCTGGCATTTGTTTCAAAATAATACCGATTGTCATAAATATAGTTTATTCGCCCAAATCCACTTCTTAAGTTATACTCAGATTCACTATCACTAACCAACATAGCACCTGTGGCTAACTTTAAAAAAGGTATTGACTGTACCATTAAATCCTCTCTTGACAATGAATGACCTCTATTATGAAGACCTTCCTGGCTAAAGCCAAGCATAACATTAAAATAATGCTTATCACTAAATGTATTTTCATAATTGCCATAAGCATTTAACACAGATTGTCTGTATTCATTATGCTGTCTTCTAACAGTACTTGGCAAAGTAGCACCGGATGGTCCAAGCGGATATCCTGGTACTCCAATAGATCCCCATAACTCTCTACCATGATCAAAATAATCATTCTTATTGATATTATAAGAGTATTCAAAATTAAAGACTGTGTTTTTAACAGGAGTCAGTATAGCTTTTCCTGACATCCATAAGTCAATAATGTCTCTACTTTGTGATCCACCCTCTTTATGTAAAAACACCATATTTGGTACGCCCGATGTTCCTCCAACCATGTTAGTACTCTGTGCCCATTGGCCATGCGGATCATAAACAGGACAATGAGGCCAATTATAAGTATGGGTGGGTGCATTAGATTCGGGAGTAATACCTGTTCTGGAATTAGGTGGAAACTTTTTATCACTTATATTAGCAGAAAGGCTATTACCTATTTTCAGCCAATCAGTTACTACATAATTTATATTCGACGTTAAATTATAGCGATGATATTTTTCATTAAAATGCCTGGTAATACCTCTTTGATCTAAATAGCCCAAAGATGTATAATAATCAAGCTTATCTGTACCACCTGATACACTGATGGCATGCTGGTGCATAGGAAAATTATCCAGCAAAATCTCATTTGGCCAATCTGTATTTGCTACCCAGGAGTACATATCCGGTGGGTTACTGGGGTGATGTACCCAATACGGCTTGGAAGGATCAAAATAATGAGCTGTTAACGCATCACGTATAATATCATCATGATAAGGTCGACCGGACTCACGTATTTGTGCTTCATCCATAAAAACCATACGTTGATATGAATCCATTTGAGAATATTTATTAAGTGGCGTGTTAACCGCATAATTTGAATTCAATGAAATAGTTGGTTTACTTGCTTTTCCTTGTTTTGTTGTAATAAGGATAACTCCAAAAGCAGCTCTTGCTCCATAAATTGCTGCAGATGATGCGTCTTTCAATACTGACACATCAGCAATATCATTAGGATTAATCAAGTTAATGTCCTTTGGAACACCGTCTACTAAAATGAGCGGTGATCCCCCGCTGATTGATGTTACTCCTCTAATGTTAAAAGATGATCCCCGGCCGGGATCCCCATAACTTTGAGTAATGGTTAAACCGGGAATAGTTCCTTGCAGACCCTGACCGACATTAACAATAGGGCGATTTTCTAAAACCTCAGCTGAAACATGTGAAACTGCCCCGGTTAAGTTTTCCTTTTTTTGAACACCATAACCAATTGCAACCACTTCTTCTATTCCTATGGTCTCTTCTTCCAATATGACATTAATAACCAACCTGTTTTCAACGGCTATTTCTTGTGTTCTCATACCTACAAATGAAAAAACCAAAATTCCCCCGGGTGCAACTCCGGTTAAGGTATACTCACCATTAATATCAGTAATTGTACCTTGAGTAGTGCCTTTTAACACAATGGTTACTCCCGGCAAAGGTTCTTGATTACCGTCAGTGACTTTCCCTGTAACAGTTTGTTGCTGTTGCGCTATCTTTGCTTCTCCTGAAAGATCAGTTTTATCACCAGCATAAACAGTAGTTGAAAAAAATAAAACAGCAACCAATAATAACAACACTCTTAATCGTATAATAAACGACAACTTCTTAAAGTGTGGATATGCATCCACTGATTTTAGTAATTTTTTCATATTTTAATTTATTTTTAGATAATTTAGCTATTTCAATTTTTGCTAATAAACCATACCAAAAAGAAAAAATATTAACCTTT
>CAZLZJ010000102.1:0-5089 GCA_964563975.1 uncultured Prolixibacteraceae bacterium | reverse complement strand
TGGCTCCTCTGCTGAAGATATAAAGCTTTCTGATACTTTTACGGTTTTATAAAATAAGATTATCTCGGATCTTGCAGTCCGATATCACCTTCGGCAAGGATTTTGTATAACTCGGGCCTTCTGAAACGGCTATGAAAAACTCCTTGTGAACGACGGTTAACTAATAATTTACGGTCGAGGTCTGTTACAACCATCACTTCTCCGTCGGCATCATCCGGCGATTCAGCTATTAGCTTTCCTTCAGGACTGTATATCAGGATAGTTGCTTCCCGGTACTCTCCTGTAGTTGCCATTCCGCAATCATTAACGAATATCAGAAAAACCCCGTTATCTATAGCTCTTCCCGGTAGTGTCCTGGAAGAATAATCTTTTTGCTGACGGTTTCGGGTTGCATAATCAGGGGGATTTCCCAGTTTGCCTCCTCCCCACACAAAAGGAGCCAGGATTACTTCAGCACCCTGCAAGGCTACCAGTCTGGCTGATTCAGGAAGCCAGTTGTCAAAACAGATATTAACACCCACTTTGGCAATTCCTATATCTATTACGGGAGGAACTCCTCCTCCGCGCCACCATCCAACCTCTGCAGGGGGAATATGCATTTTACGTGATTTTCCTATATATCCATCCGGTCCGACAAGCACATAGGTGTTGTATACTATTCCTTTGTCCATCTCAGCTATGCCTGCTGCAATTATTACTTTGTACTGTCTTGCTAACTCTTCAAGTTTAGCAGTTGACGGACCGGGAATTGTTTCTGCCGCTTCCCAAATTTTTCTTCCATAAACATAGCCTGTGACGCCTAATTCCGGGAAACAGATCAGAGCAGGATTTTTCTTGCTGGCTTTGGCTACCCATGAAGCTACGTGCTCCATATTTTCTTCAGGTTCCCCTTCCTTGCTGCGGGTTGAAATAGCAGCAACCCGAAAACTTTCCATATAAGTGTTTCTGTTATTTAAGTTTGAAGAATTGCTATTACTTGATCCATCTTCACTTAAAAGAGAATTGGCAGTCATAAGACCCGGTATTCCTGCAGCCATATTCATAAAATTCCTTCTTGAAATTTCTGACATATCGTAATAAGTTATGATTAAGTTTGTTATTTAATAATCCGGGTTAATTTTTAAGATAATTAACCCGGATTTGTATTAATAATTATTTAATTGTGGAGAACATATTTAATAATTTTGCAACTATTTTAACTGAAGCATCTTTTTGAACGCGATTTGTTCCCATCCATGTTTCATATCCTCCCAGCTCATGTTGCTCCGGGGTAGGAAGATAACCAAAGTATCCGTTTGCTATAGAAACTGTAAAAGTTGTCTTAAAAGGGCTTTTGGCTTTTATTTCCAATCCTGTATCTGAAAAAGTTTCAAAAGGAGATGTGGCAATACCCAGATCACCTATTCCGAATGTTTGCAGAACAATATTTATCTGGTCCGGTCCTTCTATCATTCTGGTTATTCTTCCAGCATAAACTTTTTCATGCGGGCGGTTTGTTGTCACGTTGTCAGGCCGGTTTAATACCTCTTTAGCATTTGCAATCATTTGCTGATCAGGCTTACGTACATTTAAGGTTAGTTCTTCACATGCAACTCTTAATGGCACCCAGTCATGAAATTCTATTTTGTTATGTGCCCTGTATACTTCACGTGCAACATCTTCGGCTACACGCTTCATTTTTATATAGGGCGGATTGCTTTCAGGTTCTTTGGCAAAATTAAGGTTGTTTACATCACCTGAAGTTCCGTTGGACATAATTCCAACGAATGGCGGGTCTTGTCTGTCAGCTTTTAGCAACTCCTGAATTCTGTCTGCAAAGATACCAAAATAGTCTGCTGAGATATGTCCGGTTTTTGTTCCCCCTACATAGTGAAGTGAATAGTTTGCAAGTAGGGCAATAGGTTTTCCCTCTTTTGATTTAACAGAGAGGAAAGAGACATCGGTATCAGGATTAGCAGCAGGCTTGAGAAGGTTCGGATTTTTATGTCCGGGATTCATTTGTGCTTTGTCCATTCCACCAAAGGGATCAGGAAGATTGGTGCCCGGCTTCATAATCCATCTTCGGACGAATACATGCTCCGGGACATTTCCAACACCCCATCCAATACTGGCAGGTTCCAGATTATTAATGGCAATCCTTACAACATCACCTAATCTTCTTACCAGAAATTTCCTGTAATCTTCTGCAGCTCTGGGACCTGAATGGTTATGAATTGAAGATATCATTACATTTGATGCAGGAAGATCTGTTTCATTAACAATAATTTCTTTGGCTTCTTCTATTACTTCATTACTCAGGCCAAGATTGTCAACAACAATAAATGCCAGTTTTGTACTGCCGTCATCCAACACTAAGCATCGTGCATGAAGTTCATCATGAACATGTGATGCTAATGGAGTATTCCACTCTCCAATAATACCTACTCCTAATGGAGGTGTAATATTACTTGTTGCTGCTCCCGCCCGGAAGATTTTTTCTTGGTTACCGGAATTATTATTTGCTAAAGAGAGTTTTACACCTGTTATCTGGAAGCTAATTATAATTAGTAATATTGACAGATAACGTAAAGATCCGAATAGTTTGTTTGTATGTTTCATCTGTTTAAATTTTTAGAGTCGTATAAATATAAATTAGTTAATTTTAATAAGGCTATATAATTACTTTTCCAATCTTAATTGAGAAATTTAACTAAATAATTTCTTTTATTAAAATTTCACAAAAAATTATTTTAATTCCGGCTTAACATTTCCATAACTCCACGGTTCACCACTGTATGGAGGTGCGGGCTGGAATTGTGGTTCAGCACCGGGCTTCATATTTTTTGCTAATGCAACACCCGTATCCACTATTTTATTTCCTGCATCAATTTCAAGATTGCTGTAAAACGTAAGGCGAGTTTCATATCCTCCGCCATCTGGTCCGAAGGCTTCTTTTGTTGGCACATATCCCACACAGCCATTGGCTAATTCAACAGGGAAAGTGTATTTAAAAGGACTCTGCTTTTTAATGTCAAGTCCCAGTTGACAAAAAAATTCTGCCGGATTGGCAACAAATAAAGCAGGGCCTATCTGTAATGTTTGAACCTCTACCTCTGTTGTGGTTTCTTTTTTAAGACTTGCATCGAGCAAGACTATCTCTTTAGCAAAAGTCCATTCTGTGTGCCCAACCTCCTGAGGTGATCTTTTAACCATTTCAATACATTTTTTTACTCTGTCGGGATCTGGTTTACGCCTGTTGATGTTTAATGTTTTAGTTTGTACAGCAATCGGGGTCACAATCCCACGGGGCATGTTTAGAAGCACTTTAATTGCTTCTGCACCAACCTGGGCGCCCACAAAGCGTGTCCAGTCTTCTCCTTTGGGACTGAGATTTGGGCTCAGATTATCAACTTGAGTTACATCTCCATTAGCACCCGGTAAGAATACAACTACACAGTCGGATCCCATAGCACCGCGAATAGTTTGTTCCATATAGTAAATCCAGTTGGCAGAAATACCTCCGGGGTTTGTTGTTCCGTGGCATGCATAGTTAACAATACATCCTGTGCATTTACCATTTTTGTCCCATACACCTATTACTCCAACTTCAGGATCAGTTGGCCCTGCCGGTTCAATTATATCAGGATTTCCTTGTCCCGGATGTGTAATTGATATTCCGTTTTTCATTTTAAACCGACGGTTGAAGGCCACATTATCTTCAATTCCTTTACCTACTCCTGCCAAAGATTCGCTTCTTGAATTGTAAGCATTGCATACAGCATCAACAATACTTTTTTCGACAATTTCAAGATATTTTGGGTCGGCACATGAAGATTTTTCGTAGGCGAGAGTTTTTACCAGGTCGTCGGCATGATCAAATTCACCCGGTTGTATCATTCCGGTAGGACCTGAAGAGTGAGAATGGGATGCAGCAATTAATATGGCATTACCATTAATGTTACATCTTTGTTCAATTTTTTTTCTTGCAGACAGTACAAGATTTTTCGGTACCATTAGTGCATCAATTCCCACTAATGCAGCAGCTTTATTGCCATCATCAAAGACTGCCGCTCTGACTTTGCAAGGATCATGCAATGTTCTATGAAAACTTTTTCCATAACCTCCCGGTTGCTCCATCCCTAACTCCGGAGTTATATCATACTCTGCCATGCCGATCATCATGAATTTTTGATCAGATGAAACAACACCCGGATTATTTGTTTCTGATATTTTTTCTGAATATGAGAATGGCAAAAATCCCGGGATCATAAATGCAGCTGTTGCTCCGGTTGACTTTTTTATGAAATTTCTTCGTGTTTCTTTATTAACTTCTTTCATAATATTTATTCATTTAATTAGAATTAAACTTAATTATTTCAAATAGTACTGAATCATTATTTTTTTCTTTTTAAGCATCTTAGTTAGTGTTACAAAAAGATTGTTGTTTAAAAGTTAAATTGAATGTTATTTTAATAATCATTTTAAGTTAGAAAAAGAGTGTTAAAATTAACATATTAATTTAAACAGCCTTATCCTTTTTTTGTTTTTATTGAAATGCATTATTCAGAAATATTTTAAGATATTATTGAAAATTGAGTTATACCGGTAACTGAATCATCAAAATAATTGTAAAATATAGATTGGAGCAAAATTGCTTCTACTTTAAAAACTAATTGAAAATTCAGGCTGAATCCAAAAGATTGCTAAATTTGCTGGACATTATCGGATATGCAAGGCCGAATGCTTATGTTTGATTGTTTGACCGGTGGGAAAGCTATGTCAGTCTCGTTACAAGTAACGTTTTCAAGTATCACACAGGTATTCTTTAATCACGGTTTCCGATGTTCTGCCAATATCTTTTGACAAGAATAAATGTCAGGTTTCCCTGCAAGTTCACACCTGATTTTGGCGAGCAGCTTTACATTCTTTATCCTTTGTCCGGGCAATAGGTAAAAATCGCAAAAAACTGAAAGGTATGGATTGATAATTTTCATTAAATAGAAAAATAACCAGATCTTCACTAGTGTCATGCCACACATAAATTGACGTATATATTTGATAATAATTTTAAAAATATTTGTTAACTTAGCCGTAAAAACGGCTATGAATA
>CAZLZJ010000101.1:0-5219 GCA_964563975.1 uncultured Prolixibacteraceae bacterium | reverse complement strand
AAAAAAATCTATATTTTTGACCATACAGCATTCACATATAAGTATTTCTGGTTTTTGTCTATTTTAGATACAGTGGTTGTGGAAAAGAAATAGTATTTTAAAACGGAAATACTATCAAAAAATCAAAGGTTTATGAAAATTCAATTCAAAGAGCAACCCTTTCAGATAGATGCAGTACGTGCTGTAGTGGATTGCTTTCAAGGACAACCTCTTAAAACGAACCGATTTACTTTACAGCGCAGCAAAGATCTCATACGAAGAGTACGTGAGCTGAAGAGTGATGCTACGCAACCCCTTTTAGGAGAAAAGTTTCAAGAGGATATCGGTTATCGGAACAGTTCGTTGAGAATTACTAAGGGGCAATTGCTTGACAATATAAATCAGGTACAACAACGTCATTACCTTATTGAGAACCAAAAAGTTGATAGTGTACCGGGAATTAATATAGGACCAAACTTTACCATTGAAATGGAAACAGGAACAGGTAAAACTTATACCTATATCCGTACTATGTTCGAACTGCACAAATCTTACGGATGGAATAAGTATATTATTATTGTTCCCAGTATTGCAATTAGAGAAGGGGTTTATAAATCATTTCAAATGACCGAAGAGCATTTTCAAGAGATATATGGTCATAAAATTAACACTTTTATATACAATTCAGCAAGACCGCAGGATATTGAATCTTTTGCTTCCGACAACCGTATCAGCGTTATGATTATCAACACGCAGGCTTTTGCTGCAAGAAGTGCTGCAGCCAGACGTATATATCAGGAGCTGGATCAATTTGGGTCACGTAAACCAATTGAGATTTTATCACAGACCAATCCTATTCTTATTATCGATGAACCACAATCAGTGGGTAGAGTTGGTACTCAATCATTGAAAAGCATGCAAGAATTTAGGCCGCTTTTCACATTGCGCTACTCCGCCACACATGCTGAAGTGTATAATAAAATATATCGTTTGGATGCACTGGATGCATTTAACAAACAACTTGTGAAAAAAATTCAGGTTAAAGGAATTAATCTGCGTGGTTCAACCGGTACTTCCGGTTATCTCTATCTTGAACATATTAGTGTGAATAATAGCGAACCACCACGTGCTGTAGTCGAGTTTGAAATTCGTTCGGGTTCCGGGGTGAAAAGAGTACGTCGTAAGTTAGAGCAAGGTGCAGACTTGTATCAGCTCTCGGGTGAGTTGCCCATCTATAAATACAGCATAATTACTGAAATAGATGGTTTTCAAAATAAAATTGTCATTAATGGTGAAGAAATTTATGCGGGAGATGTACTGAATAATAAAGATGATGAACATATTTTCCGTAGGATACAGATACGTGAAACCATTCAATCGCACTTGGCAAAGGAGAAAATGATGTTTAAGCTTGGAATAAAGGTACTCTCTCTTTTTTTTATTGATTCGGTTGAAAAGTACAGGATATATGATGATGAAGGTGAAGCGCAACCGGGAGAGTACGCCAAAATATTTGAAGATGAGTATTATAAAGCAATAAATGACCACTTAGATCTGTTTAACCGGGAATATACCGATTATGTATATAAAACGGATGCAGATAAAGTACACAAACTTTATGCTCCCACAGATTATGAAGAGTACCTCCGACGTGATTCAGCCGAACGGGTTCACAATGGTTATTTTTCTATCGATAAAAGAGGTAGAGCCGTTGATTCATCTGTAAAACGAGGCAGTGAGTATTCTGACGATGTTTCTGCTTATGAATTGATAATGAAAGATAAAGAGCGTTTACTTAGCTTCGATGAGCCAACACGCTTTATTTTTTCTCACTCGGCATTAAAAGAGGGCTGGGATAATCCTAATGTATTTCAGATATGTACGTTGAAAAATATGGATAGTGGCAGTGAAACCCGTCGCCGCCAGGAGGTAGGGCGTGGTATGCGACTATGTGTGGATAAACGGGGAGTACGACAAGATTTTGAACTGCTTGGTGACCGGGTACATGAAGTAAACAAGCTGACTGTAGTTGCTTCGGAGAGTTATGAGAATTTTGCTCGTGGTTTGCAGAGTGAGATAGCAAACAGCTTGGGTGATCGTCCTTTAAAAGCCGATAGAAACTATTTTATCAATAAACTGGTAGTTAACGAACAGGGTAGTACTTATCGACTGAATTCAAAAGATGCAGAAAGAGTGGTTATGATACTCTATAGTGAGAAGATTATTGACATTGATCATCGTATTACTCCGGAGGGGAAAGCTATAATTGAAAAAGAGAAACTGCCTCTGCCTGATAACTTGCAAGCTTACAGCGATTCGTTACGTGAGCTTATGCGTGCCGTATATACAGGCGAAGTACCGATGCCGGTAAATGAACGTAAAGGTTTGGTGTCAAAAATTAATGATAATTTCAGTAAAAAGGAGTTTCAGGAGCTATGGAAAAAAATCAGCCTTAAAACAATGTATGAAGTTAAGTTTGATACAAAAAAGCTGATTGAACAAAGCAAAAATCGTATTGACCGCGACTTGAATATTACCGGTCGTTCATACCGGATTGTAACGGGTGAACAGCGTGAACATAGCACCAAGGAGCAGTTGCAAGAGGGCAAAGCCATTGTTGTTACCAAAGCACAGCAAGAGTCTGTAAATGCAGAAGTTTACAGTGGTAGTTCATACGACCTTGTAGGTGAAATAGAAGCACTTACCAATTTAAAACGCAGTACCATCGTAACTATTTTACAAAAAATAAACCCTAATAAGTTTATGATGTTTCGGAAAAATCCCGAAGAGTTTATTGCTAAAACATCCAAACTTATAAATGAAACTAAGGCTAGCCTGATTATCAATAATATTGTGTATCACAAAACCAATGAACGTTTTGATGCCAAAACAGTATTTACAAACGAACAACAGGTGCTTCGCGGTGATGAGATACTGAAAAAGCATATTTATGACTTTCTAAATACAGATTCGAAGGTAGAACAGCAATTTGCTAAAAATCTGGAGGAAGCCGTTGAGGTGGTAGTGTATGCTAAGTTACCACGCAACTTCTATATCTCAACTCCTGTTGCTAATTTCAGTCCCGACTGGGCTATAGTACTCGATAAAGAGCGAGTAAAACATATCTATTTTGTAGCTGAAACAAAAGGAAGCGATGAAGTAATACAACTTCGTGAGATAGAGCAACTCAAAATATATTGTGCAACTGAACACTTCAAAGCCATTAGTGGCACGGAAGTAAAATTTGATGTCATACCCACATACAGTAAGCTGTTGGATGTGGCTGAATTGAAATAATAAAATGTAATAATTAATTATTGAAGAAAGATCATATGGAGTTTGAAGTATATTGTGATGAAAGTGCTATCGAAGCTTTAACAAATAATGATGAACATGCTTATACAGGCATTGGCAGTATTTGGATGCCTAAAACCTATCGCGAAAAGTTTAAGCTTGATATAAAAAAAATTAAAGAAAAACATAATTATAATCACGAGTTTAAATGGAAAAAAGTATCTCCTTCAAAAAAGGATTTTTATCTTGATTTGATTGATTATTTTTTTAGAAGTGATAAACTTCGTTTCCGTATTATACTAATTGAATCTGATAAAATAAATCATGAAAAATATAATGAACGAGATCCTGAATTGGGATTTTATAAATTTTATTATCAACTAATTAATCATTGGATTTTTGATTTTAATGACTATTTTATTTTTACGGATTTTAAGAAAAATAGAGATAAAAGCAGATTAAATATATTAAAACAAGTACTCAATAGAGCTAATTTATTTTCTGAAATTAAGCAACTACAGGGATTAAAATCAGTAGAGTCCTTAGGAATTCAATTTGCTGACTTTTTAACGGGTCTTGTTACTTCAAAATTCAATCAACACTATAAACCTAATGGCACAAAAGAAAAGATTATTCATATTATTGAAAAGGAACATCTAAAAAAAGAAATTACCCATACTCCTAAATGGGAGGAAAAATTTAATGTTTTTAAAATCAACTTGCAAGGGGGGTGGTAATGGAATATAAAAAAATCAAACCATATACGTTAAGCGAGGTGGAGCTGAGAGAAATATGGAGTATTGAATATTGCCGGGAAGATATTATCACTTTTGATGAAGTGCACGTTAGATGTTACGAAGATATGTTTGATCACATTTTTTATGAAAGCGCCAAACGGAAAGAAAAAGATAAATCAATTTTGTCTTATAACCGATTAGAGAAGATTTATTGGATTAAAGATGCTTTGCGTGATCCGGATGCAATACTTAAAATAGGTTGGAACAACAAGCTAAAAGAATATTATAAAAACAGAAGGGTAGCTGTGGTAAAAGGTAATTATGTGGTGGTTATACGGTTTGTCGAATACAGAAAAGCTAAATTAGTTACTGCATATGAAAAGGATGATATTAGCAATATTTTGGAATCGAAAGATTTTGATTTTAAAAACAATAAATTTACAAAAAAAGAAAACCGTTGATTCGGGTTCAACGGCTAAAACCTTTGCAGGTTCCTTACGAACTAGGTAAAGAACAGCACAAATGTATAATATATGATTTATATAAACAAATCTTAAAATAATAAATAATTTTTATTTAAAAAAATTTTAAAATGATTTTAAATTTTTAGCATCATACAATATAAAATACTATGAACGACAAAATGGATATGCACTCACCTGATACGATAAGTAAAAATATTGAGCGAATAGCTGAATTGTTCCCCGGGTGTGTAACAGAAACAGCTGAAGGCCTGAAAATTGATTTTGACCAACTGAAGCAAGAGCTTTCTGATGATATTGTGGATGGCAGTAAAGAGCGATATCGCCTTGATTGGCCGGGTAAGCGCGAAGCGATTGTAACTGCCAACTTGCCTACAACTGCTACACTTCGTCCAGTTCGTGAGGAAAGTGTTGATTTTGATAACACTGAAAATCTCTATATTGAAGGTGATAATTTAGAGGTGCTTAAAGTACTGCAAGAGAGTTATCTCGGTAAAATCAAGATGATCTATATTGACCCTCCTTACAATACAGGGAAGGACTTTGTTTACCGTGATAACTTTGCTACAGATATAGCTGACTGGAAAGAGAGTGAAGAACGTGATGAAATAGGTAATCGTTTAGTCGTAAATCCTGAAACTGCCGGACGTTATCATTCCGCCTGGCTAAGTATGATGTATCCTCGCTTAAAACTTGCTCGTAATCTATTGACTGAAGATGGTGTGAT
>CAZLZJ010000100.1:0-5280 GCA_964563975.1 uncultured Prolixibacteraceae bacterium | reverse complement strand
AGTTGGGATCTCCGGATTTTATTTGAACCGGAATGAATAGAGATCTGCATCTTTAAGGAAAAACCTTAACCTGACTGCTTTACCGGAAATATCAGATATGTCGTTGCCGCCCTGCCAGCTGACTACCCGCTCTAAGGAATCTCCAAAGACCGGTGCACATTTTTCAAGGGAGTATTTTTCGAATGGCTTGCCTGATATATCCTGGATTTCCACCACAATTTCACCGGCTGCTGATGAGGAAAAATTGAGGTACAGGTTTTGACCTTCGAAAAAAACAGGTTTGGTAATTATCTCCCCGCCGGTCATTGGCGCCGATGCAGAAACAAATCCGTCTATCCGGAGTGTATATCTCCGCAAAGCGCTTGCATGCCCTTTCCAATATGATTCAGTAACGTAAAATGACAATTCGGGAGGGGCGCCCGGCAGGTCTGAGGCAGTTTCAACGATATGCCATCCCATATAGGCGTCGCCATATGTCCATGTGCCCTTCCTTTCGATTCCGGGTCTGAGGAATGCCTCATTCCAGCGTTTGAAAGTTGTACCGTTGCGGCTTACCATCAAGATGGTTTCTGTCAGTGCAGTTCCGTACCTCCGGCTTTTTGATGCCCTGGCTTTTCTCTCCTCCGGTTCGGGCAACGCCTCCATTGAGGGTGACCAACCCCTGTCGATATACCTGGCCGGAAAACCTATCAGGATATGCGGGGCACGGTAGTAGGGTTTTATCTGGTTTGTATAAAGTTGTTGTATCAGGGTATCGGTGAAAGTGATATTAGTCTGTTCTTCCCAATGAATAAAGTCTTTTGAAACAGCTGTTCTTACCGATCTGACTCCTTTGTATCGTGAATTGTTGTCCTCTTCGGAGAAGTATCTCCAGTATGCACGATAAATATTATTGTGGCTGTCCCAGAATGCAAGGTTCTGTGAGTCAAAGGCGCCGTCAGTTATCACAGGTTTGTTGCTTATCAATGTCCAGTTAATTCCGTCAGGGGACTTGAAAGCAGCTATTCCCCTTTTAGGTGGCCCGGAAATAAGAAAAGCTTTAAAGCGGGCATCATGACTAACATCCGGATTGGTGTCCATGAATACGGCCGGATGACCTGCATCCAAATTATATCCATTGTATTCGCCACTAATAAAGACAATATTATTTTTTGCAGAGCCATTGAATTTATGCAGTCCCAGTTCAGGTTTTTCCCAGTTTATCCCGTCATAACTCTCGGCGTAAGCACAATAAAGCGGGTGAACGGTTGAAGTATCACTGCTTGCAGTGTGTTGCCATGCTTTATAATACATTCTGTATTTTTTACCGTCATGGAAAATACTGTGATAACCACTTCCGCTTCCTTCCCACGGCTGGTCATGTAAAATTACTATTTCCCGGGGTACCGGATTATGAAGTTTGAACAGTGCATCTCCTTTCAGGTTTTCAACAAGAAAATCGTCGGTAAACAGTTCGAGCCTTGAGCCTATATCAATAACTTCAGGATTGCCGGAGCCATTTTTATTTATTTGACAGGTTACCCTGAAAGAGATTGACAGAAAGATGGATAGTAATAAAAGCTGATTGGATGTGGTCATTATGTATATAGGTTTCTAAGTTTTTTTATATCTGTGAATCTGCACAGAACAGATAATAGTTCATATCTTTTTATAAAAGATGCTTGTAAGGTTTTATCTTTCGTTCTGTTTTTCTTATTTTTCAGAAAATTAATAAAAATTCAGGAACTATGGATAATATGCTTAAGGAAAAAATTAAATCGTTTATTTTGAGAGGAATAGATGAACAACCTGTAATAGCTGTATCAGATCCTTTTTGGCAAAGCTTGCGAAACACAGGTACTGAGTTGTGGCTTGATACCGGCGATATTGAAGAAGCTGAAAAAAACTGGTCGGCTGAGATGACAGCATTGACTACCAACAACACTTTGGTAAATAAAGAGATACAAAAAGGTATTTACGATAAATTTATTTCTGAAGCCAGAGAGATAGTGAAGGATCTGCCACTCAGGGATCAGATAGTAGAGATTGCATTTATTTTAAATGCAAGACATGGATTGAGGCTTGCTAAAAAGTTTGGGGGAATGGTAAGTGTTGAGCTACATACAGATACAGCTTATAATATTGAGTCCACAGTAAGTTACGGGTTAAGATATTTTGAAATTTGTCCTGATCAGTTTATTGTAAAGGTGCCATATACTGCCAGCGGGCTGCTTGGTGCAAGGAAGCTTCGTGAAAAGGGGGTGAAAATAAATTTCACTCTTGAGTTTTCTGCCAGGCAGAATGCTCTTGTTGCAGCTATAACAAAACCAAATTATCTTAATGTTTTTCTTGGGCGTATAGGAGCTTATATTGCAGATAATAAGTTAGGTGATGGTTCCGGAGCCGGAGAACGTGCTGTTCTGGCCACCCAGAAATTGGTGACGGAGCTTACAAAGAATAATTCTGTGCCTACAAAGCTTATTGCCGCAAGTCTCAGAGGTTATAAGCAACTGTCTGACCTTGCAGGTGTGGATGTATTTACAATGCCTACAAAAGTTGCTGCTGACGGGAAAGCCAAGTTGGATGGAAATTTTTCTTCTAAGCTTGATGAAATTTATCCGGTTGGAATAGAAAGTGAAAATAATTGTTATTATCCGGAAAAACTTTGGGAGGTTACCGATAAAGAACTTGCACTTGCAAAAAGTCTTGGTGAAGATCTGCCAAAAGATGGAAATGAGCTGATTAACAGAGTTCATGAGGCAGGTTGCGGGGATATGTTTCCTTATTTGAGCGATAATGATCTGAAATATATTTCGGATGATGGTAAAATACCGAAACATGACAGATGGGCACAAAGAATTAAAGCGGGAGAGCTTGCTATTGACACTTTGCTTAATCTGGCAGGGCTGGCCAGTTTTACATCAGATCAGGCACAGCTCGACTCCCGGATTGAGAGGATAATAACCGAATAGCCGATTGCGGTTTTAATTTGCAACATAGTCTCATTAAAACATTAGTAATGTTTGATAAAAGTATCTATGTCAATCGCAGGGAAAAATTGAAAAGCAAAATTTCCGGCGGAATTGCCTTGCTCCTTGGCAATGAGGAGTCGCCTATGAATTATGCAGACAATCCTTTTCACTTCAGACAGGATAGTACGTTCCTCTATTTTTTCGGAATAGACTATCCCGGTCTGGCGGGAATTATAGATTTTGACAGCGGGGAGGATTATATTTTTGGTGATAATGTTGACATGGAAGATATAATCTGGATGGGGCCTCAGGAAAAGATTGAAGAAAAGGCCTTAAAAGCAGGCGTTGTAAACAGAGCTCAGGTAAGTAAAGTTGCTGAGTTTGTAGATGATGCGATCAAACAGGGCAGGAGAATCCATTTTTTACCTCCTTACAGGAGTGAAAATATTCTTAAGCTTGAAAAGCTGACAGGGATATCTTCAGGTAAGATAAATGATTATACTTCTCCGGAGCTTATTAAAGCTGTTGTTGATCTCAGATCAGTGAAGGAAAGTTGTGAAATTGATGAAATCAGGATTGCCTGCCGGTTGGGATATAGTATGCATATGGCAGCAATGGAACATGCTCTGCCCGGAATTTGGGAGCAATATATTGCAGGTATATTGGAAGGTATTGCTATTAAAGGAGGGGGAAGATTATCTTTTCCCGTAATCCTTACACAAAACGGTGAGATCCTTCATAACCACGATCATTCGGCATACCTGGAGGAGGGGAGACTTTTACTGACTGACGCAGGGGCAGAATCGGCTATGCATTACTCTTCAGATTTTACCAGGACAGTGCCGGTGGGAGGAAAGTTTACCGGTAAGCAAAAGGAGATATATGATATTGTTCTGGCTGCCAATAACAGGGTCAGGGAATTGATCAGGCCGGATGTCACATTTCTGTCGGTACATCTTGAAGCTGCAGAAGTAATTGCTTCAGGATTAAAAGATCTCGGATTGATGAAAGGAGATATTAAAGAGGCTGTAAAAAATGGAGCTCATACACTTTTTTTTCCCCATGGAATAGGGCATATGATGGGATTGGATGCACATGATATGGAAGATTTAGGTCAGGTTTATGTGGGATTTGATGATGAAATACGTCCATCAACCCGGTTTGGAACCTCCTCTCTCCGGCTGGGTCGAAGATTACAAGCCGGATTTGTTGTGACCAATGAACCGGGGATCTATTTTATTCCTGCATTGATTGATAAATGGGAAAGTAAAAAAATAAACAGGGATTTTATAAATTTTGATAAAGTAAATGAGTATAGAGATTTTGGGGGAATAAGGCTTGAAGATGATATTTTGGTTACTGTAACGGGAAGTGAAATTTTGGGAGAGCGTTTGCCAATTGAAACGGAAGATATTGAAAAGGTAATAAGCGGGTTAAAAAGATAGCTTATAACTTTGATTACGGATCATTTTATGGTAAAAATAGTCCATCTCCGTTTTGATTTCATCTCTGATTTCCCTGCACTTTTGTTTGATGTCTTCTTTTGTTTTTGAATTTTTATATGGGTCGTGAAATCCAAGATGCATTTTTCTTTTATATCTGATTGGCGGAACTTTCAGCTCCTCCAAAGTGCCGCTGCCCACTGTGATTAAATAGTCAAACTCTATATTTTTATATTTGGAGTAGTGCTCAGGAACCTGGGGAGCAAGATCAATGCCTATCTCTTTTAATACTTCAATTGCTATAGGGCTTATATGATTGGCAGGATCAAGGCCGGCAGAGTAGATTTCCAGGTTTTTACCATAATTCCGCAAAATAGCTTCAGCCATCTGACTTCTGCATGAATTTTTATTACTCAGGAAGAAAATTTTCATAGGTATAAATTTTATCAGAGCCAAAAAATAAAAAAAAATATGCTATTTTAAAATGTTATATAATAGGAATCCTGAAAAAACTGACAATTCTTCAATTTTTGTAGTAGGATAATAGGTTATATATATTGAATTTATTTAAAAACTTTGAGTATTAAAGTGTAAATAGCTATTTTCGTAGTCTGATAAATTTGTGCACACCATTTTAGAAGTGGTATCAAAATTTGATATAAATGGAACCTAAAGATCTAAAAAACTCTGATGAGTTAAAAGTTATGCCTGACATTAAGGGAAATAACTCAAAAATCGATATTGACCAGGTTGAAGAGAATGTTACTGATAAGCAGGAATCCGGGGAAAAGTTGCAATTGGCTGATGATATTACAACCGTTTCCGGAGATGATAAAATTATTTCGCCCGGTAGCCGGGAGGCGGAAGTGACAGACTCTTCTGCTGTT
>CAZLZJ010000099.1:0-5294 GCA_964563975.1 uncultured Prolixibacteraceae bacterium | reverse complement strand
AAAGGGTAACTAAAGGCTGAAAAACCGGTTGGGAATTGTGTCTCTTCTTTCAAAGAACCGGATTTTTTACTAATATTACGATCTCCAAACAGTAAGTAAGCAGCAGGATTGGAGAAATCGTTCGATATATAAAATAAATCAAAACTAATTATTATGACAGCAAATAGCAAAAAAACTACAAGAAGAGCTTTTTTATCGCAAACAGGGGTGGCGGCAGCAGGCATCACTGTTGGTGCTACATCCTTAAGTCACACAAGCTATGCCCGCAGTAAAGGGGCAAATGATAAGATAAGAGTTGGGTTTATTGGTGTGGGGAACCGGGGGACACAGGTGATGCATGAATTTATGAGTGAGCCGGACTGTGAAATAGCAGCACTGTGTGATGTATATGAACCCTATATTTTGCGCGATCGTTCAAGGGTGGATCCGCGTTATATTGAAATGGTGCCTAACCAGATACCTAAGTTGGATGAAAATTTTTCAGACAGGGTAGGGCGGTATAAGGATTATAGAAAATTGCTTGAAGATAAAAGTATAGATGCCGTATATATCGGAACGCCCGATCACTGGCATGCCCTTCAGACAATAGATGCAATAAAGGCTGGCAAGGATGTATATGTTGAAAAGCCTCTTACCAAAAGTATTCATGAAGGCCGCTTAATCATGCGGGCATGGGAACAGAGCAGCCGGGTTGTAGCTGTTGGTTTAAACCGGCGGGGATCAACTACTTATCAAAAGTTATCGAAGGAGATCCCGCAAGGAAAGATAGGTAAGGTGACTTTTGCAATAAGCAATCATGTGTCAAATATGTACCCGGTTGGAATAGGAAAAATGAAACCTGAGCGGCCGCCAAAGGATTTTGACTGGGATATGTGGCTTGGTCCCAAAGCATACAGACCATACCAGTATAATATAGCGCCATATATGTTCCGCTGGTGGGAGGAGTACGACAATCAGATTCTTAATAATGGCGTGCATTCATTAGACCTGATACGGTGGCTGCTCAATGAAAGGGCACCTGTTACCGTTACGGCGCTGGGAGGCAGATATGCCATTGACGATGATCGTACCATCCCTGATACCATGCAGGCTGTTTTTGAATTTCCTTCCGGTGCAATTGCCACCTTTACACAGCTTGAAGCCAGCTCGGGCAGTATAGTGTCGCAGGGATTTCTGGAGTTGCGCGGTACCAACGGCACACTGTATACAGGCGGAAATAACGGATATAAAATTGTACCAACCACCAAAGGGCAGTTTCAGACATGGGATAAACTGATGGATGGTGAAGAGTTTGAACTTGAAAGTGCAGGCAAAGGCAAGCTTGCCGATGGCAGTTACAGTAATCCCGGGGCAAATTTGGTGCGTAATTTTCTTGATTGTATCAAGTCGCGCAAACAACCGATGGTTTCCCTTGAAGACGGGCATCTGTCGACCAACATGGCTCACCTGGCGTCGATATCAATGCATGTCGGGCAAACACTCAGGTGGGATGCCGAAAAAGAGCAGGTTACCAATTGCAGTGAGGCAAATGAGTATTTGTCGTATGAGTACCGGGCACCATGGAAATTGTAAAAAAGAGATCATGGACAGAAGAAAATTCATTAAGGGATCAGGTGCACTCTGCTTTTTGGGTTTATCTGATTGCTTAAATATATCGTGTGCCACAGGGCAAAAAGGGAAAATCAGGATAACCGGGGTCAGGTCGGCTCTTGAAAAAGAGCCGTTGATTCAGCCGTTTGGGTTTAAAGGAGGTTATCTGTCGGAATTGTGGCAGAGTATTGCATATGTTGGCAGCTCTAAAGGTGATCATGCAATAGGGCTGGGAACACAAAGTGTGTTGTGGTCCGATGCAGCTGTTTTTTCCGGCAACAGTGAGACGGATGGAAATAATATGATGTACTCTATTACTCAAAGGGCACTTGAGCTTATTAAGGGAATGGAGTTTGCCGATCCTGTCGGGCTGCTGGATGAGATTTTGGAAGAGGTATTTGAGGCAGGCAGGAAAATTACCGGCAGGCCTGATCTTCGCAAGACATTTGTTTTAAATGCTCTTGTTCCGGTTGACAATGCATTGTGGCTTTTGTATTCAAAAGAGCACGGGATTACCAATTTTGATGAAATGATCCCTGCCGAATTTAGGAATACTTTGTCTGAGAGGCATGAAAAACTGGCAGCAATACCCCTTATTTCATACGATGTAACTCCTTCTCAGCTTAAAGAGACCGTGGATGACGGCTACTTTTTCATGAAGATCAAAATCGGGCAGCCGGGAACCCAGGAGGAGATGCTGAGCAAGGATATTGAACGCCTTGATGCACTGCATAATGCGCTGAAGGATGTTCGTACCCCATATACAAGTGATGGAAAATTACCATACTACTTTGATGCAAACGGCAGGTATGAGTCGAAAGAGACATTTTTAAAATTTTTACGCCATGCCGAAAAAATTGGTGCTGCCGGTCAGATAGCAATTATTGAAGAGCCATTTCCCGAAGAGGCAGAGATAGATGTCAGCGATATTCCGGTCAGGCTTGCAGCAGATGAAAGTGCCCACACCGACAGTGATACCTTAAAGCGAATAGAGATGGGCTATAGGGCCGTTGCACTGAAGCCGATAGCCAAAACCTTGAGTATGAGTATGAAGATTGCCAAAGTTGCCGATGAAAAGGGTATTCCCTGTTTTTGTGCTGACCTTACCGTGAACCCCATATTGGTAGAGTGGAATAAAAATGTTGCAGCCAGGCTTAAGTCATTTCCGGGGTTGGCAAATCTGGGATTGTTAGAGAGTAACGGGCATCAGAATTATAAGAACTGGAAGAGGATGATGACCTGCCTTCCCACATATAATGAGCCATGGGTACATGTAAAAAAAGGATTGTACCATACATCCGAAGAGTTTTTTAAAAGGGGAGGAGGCATTTATGATCATAACCCGCATTATGAGAGTCTCTTCTGAAGAGTAAAGTGTCAGAAACAAACAATGCATTAAAAGTATATTACAGAATAAGTATGAGAAGGTTTTATATATTGCTGCTGATTATTTTAATTTTTCCCCGTTGCACAGAGAGAGAGATTCCTGACTTGCTGGCATCTCACGGTGAGTTTATCAGACATATCACAAAAAATCCGGATTCATTCTATTTTGTCGGCAAAAAGAGAGTGACAAAGCCTGATAAAAGCAAAGCAATAGGAGTTTTTGATTCGGGAATAGGCGGATTAACAGTATTTGACGCTATTGTTAATGCCGATTTTTTTAATCAGGCACATGAAAGTAAACCTGACGGATTAAATGATTTTAATCATGAGCAGTTTCTTTATCTTGCCGATCAGGCTAATATGCCATATAGTAATTATGTTGAGCTGGGCAAAAAGGAGCTCTTGGTTGAACATATACTCAAGGATGCCCTTTTTTTGCTGAATAACAGATATCGCTTGTCTGCCGGCTCTTCTTCAACAGCTTACGATAAACCGGGTATTAAGGTTTTGGTGATTGCCTGCAATACAGCCACAGCATACGGGAAAGAATATGTTGAAGAGTTATATGGATATTTGGGAACAGGGCTTAAAGTTATTGGCGTTATCGATGCCGGATGCAAGGGTGCGCTTGAAGTGATAGGTGAGGAAGAGGATGCCACCGTAGCTGTTTTTGCAACTCCCGCCACAGTAGGTTCAAATGCATATTCAACAACATTGAGCAGCCTGGCACAAGGGCGAAAAGGGAAGACAGATATTGTGCAACAGGGAGGAAAAGGGCTTCATGAGTCGGTCGACAATAAACCGGAATTTATTAATACAGCATTTGACAGGCCGTTTAAAGGATACCAGGGGCCCTCTTTATGGGATAATAATTACAGAATAGATAAAGAGCTGTTCCCATATTACAACTTTGATAATTCTTCGGCGGCAATACTTTATAATGGCAACACTGTTGAAGACTCCGATACGATTCAGCTTAATTCAGTTGCCAACTATACCAGATTTCATATAGTAAGCCTGATGGAAAAGGTTAGAGACAAAGGAGATGGCATACCCCTTAAAGCAATAATTTTGGGGTGTACCCACTATCCTTATGTTCAGGATATTATTGATCAAGTATTTGCTGAGCTTAAACGAACCGAAAGGTATTCGGCTTTTATTGCGGATTCGGTATATATTATAGACCCTGCCCTTAATACCGCAAAGGAGCTTTACAGATATCTTCATGAAAATAACCTGTTTAACACTGCCGGTACAGATCATCTTAAAACAAGCCGTTTTTTTATCAGTGTGCCCAATATATTTGAACCTTCGGTGCAAACGGAAGAAGACGGCAAAAGGTTTAGCTACGACTATCAGTATCTGGGCAGGGATATAAATGAGTTAAAAGATTATACAGTGCCTGTACCTCTTTCACAGGAGGTAATTTCAGGGGAGCAGTTAGAGTTGATAGAGCAGAGGCTGCCTTTAACCTATAAGTTGATTTTGCAACATTGCCATTTGTAACTCCACTTTAAAGAGAACTATTTTATATATAAATTTATATGAGAAGAAGTCGTGTTTTAGAGATTTTGAGATCGGGAAAAATCGCAACCTGCTTTAAGGCAAACCTTACAGATGGCAGGGTATCAGAGCTTGCCTCAATGTGCGGGTTTGATTGTATCTGGCTTGATCAGGAGCATATCGGTCTTGACTGGTCACTGATGGCTGCAGGTATATGGGCAGCAAAGGCATACGACACCGATGTGATGGTTCGTGTTGCCAGGGGTAGTTACAGTGATTATATAAGGCCTTTGGAGATGGATGCATCGGGAATTCTTGTTCCTCATGTCATGAATCTTGATGATGCAAAAAGAGTTGTGCAGATGACCCGGTTCGGACCGATCGGAAGAAGGCCGGTAGATGGAGGCAATGCTGATGGCGGCTATACGGGTTTGGGCTTTAAAGAGTATTTGAAAGAGGCAAATGAAAAGAGATTTATTATATTGCAGATTGAAGATCCGGAGCCGCTCGATGAGCTGGAAGCAATAGCAGAGCTTGAAGGGTATGATATGCTCTTTTTTGGTCCCGGGGATTTCAGCCATGGTATAGGCGCACCGGGTGAGTGGGATTACCCTTTACTGACGGAGACAAGGAAGCGCGTTGCAGAAGTGGCAAATAAATATGGCAAGTTTGCCGCTACGGTTGGCAGTCCGGAAAATTTCAGGGAGCTTGTGGATATGGGTTACGGTTTTATAAATATTGGAGCTGATGTTGTAGGGTTACTCAATTACTGTAAAACACTTATCGGGGGTGTGAAATAGCTCTTAGCAGGCAAT
>CAZLZJ010000098.1:0-5409 GCA_964563975.1 uncultured Prolixibacteraceae bacterium | reverse complement strand
AACTTGGTAAATTCAAATTTGTAAGCCGGAACCACATGGATGGTATAACCGTCTTTAAAAATTTTATCTGTCTGGTCTATAGTTAAAATTACCCCTTTCGTAAGATTAAAAAACTGAAGGGCTGCAACTAATCCGCCTATTTCTCTTTCCTGATTGTCACCGTTTAAATCGTAACAAACCTGGATTGCAAAATAGTTCTCATCTATCCGGCAGATAAAATCACATTCCGAATTGCCATCCGAATAGTACCAGATTTTTTTAGTTTTTCGTCGAATGCTCCAATAAACTGCATTTTCAAATTTTCGACCCAAGTCTTTAGACGCAGAAACGGATGCTACATTAACCAATCCGTTATCAACCACATAGACTTTTTTTCCCGACAACATCCGGCCTTTAACCGACCATGAAAATCGGGAAATCAAATTTATCAGGTAACTTGATTCAAAATAAGACAAATATTCCAAAACGGTCGAAGAAGATTTAACCCCGATTACGCCTGTAAGTTTACTGGGGCTAAAGGGCTTTGCCATATTCGATATCACATAAACACAAAGTTTTTTTAATCCTGAAATATCGCGAATGGAATACCGGGTAGCAATATCACGATAAAGAATATCTTCAAGCAGGAAACTCAGCAGTTCGATATTTCCCGTTTTAAGAAACTCAGGGAAGCCCCCTTTTTGAATAAAAGACAAGTAACTTTCCTTGTTATGCAGGTAAGAGAAAAAAGAACAAAATTCGCCATAACTGAAAGGAAAAAGCTCTTTGGTAATATGTCTGCCGGTTAAGTTTGTTCCTAATTCAGCACTAAGCATACGTGCATTTGAACCTGTTATTATCACTCTGACAGATTGATCAAGTTTTTGCCTGACATAGAGTTCCCAGCCGTCAATAATCTGAATTTCATCAAAAAACAAGATTTTCTTCTTACTCTCTTTTACCAATTCATCCAGTAAAATGAAATCACTTGCTGAAAATTCATATAACCTTATATCAGCAAAGTTGAAATAAAAAACCTCGTCGATTTCACCTCTTATAAACTGATGAAGCAAAACACTTTTTCCACAGCGCCTGATTCCGGATACTACAAGAGCATGAGTGCCGGTAATGGGTAAAAACTCCAAAAGCTCTCTTAATGTACCTAATTCAAAAGAGTGAAATATTTTTTTTTGTTCATTTGCAACAGCCAGTATTTCTGAATATTTCATTCGTTGTGTTGTTACTAACGGTTTAAATAGTCTATTACAAATGTAATAGATAAATAGTTACTAACCTAATAAAAATATTTTGGTTTTTTTAAAATCAATAAACTTTTATTTGAAGAAATCTTCATCAAACGGTACCAACCATAAAAATTCCAGCGGAATGCCGGGATATGTTTCCTCAAATTTCCGGTATCTGTTTTTTTTGATTAAAGCTTTATCAAATTTGGCTTCAAAGGCTTTCGGTTGAGAAACTTCCGGCAACACAAAATCAACTTCCTGCCCTGATGAAGTGCGCCAGAAATGTATTGAATCTATTGGATATTTTTCAATCAATTTCCTGAAGATCATGTTTTCCCATAGCTCACCCCTGTCCGGTCGGATACCGGATAATTGAAAATTTTCCAACAGACAATTTCGCATACCGGTATCTAAGAAATAAACTTTAGGCATTTTCACCAGCTCCTTTCGCAAGTTTTTAAAAAATGGTTTAACTAACGCAATATGAAAACATTTCTGCATCACATTCAGATAATTATTTACTGTACTGTTTTGAATGCGCAAAGTGTTTGCCAACTCATTAACATTCACCAGATTTCCGGTTTGTGCCGCCAGAATTCGCATCAGGGAATAAAAGGCTGTTTCGTTGACAACTCCCGATTCCTGAATATCCCTTTTTACAAAAGAATCTCTCAATTCGCGCAACCGAACTTTTTTTTCATCGGGATCCGGCTCGGTAATTACAGCCGGATAGCCGCCAAAAAGCATATAATTTTCCCATTCAATACGCAGGTAATCAATTTTGATACTTTTACCGGCGGGATTATCACTCAACCTTTTTTTTTCCTGAAGTAATTCGGGTTTTCCCGATAGTTCCAGGTATTCATCAAAATCACAGGTGAAAAGCTGAAATATCCTTTTTCTCCCGGCCAGCGAATCCCTGAACCGATTATCCAAATAAAATGCGCTACTTCCCGATGCAATAATTTTTATTTTATCTGCATGCTCATCATACAATAGTTTCAGAAAATTGGAAGGATCATCGAGGTATTGTACTTCATCCACAAAAACAATTGTCTTTTTATTTACATTGGGAAGGTATCTAAAGACATTTAGCGGATTTTTATTGAGTTCAGCAATAATGGTCTTGTTTTCCAGGTTTAGAAAAACAACCGGAAAATTTTGTTCCCTACAGTGCATTTCAATTTGTCTCAACAGGGTAGATTTCCCTGTTTGCCTGGCGCCGGTAATTATGCTAAACTCTTTTTTTTCAAGATGAGCCAGTAGTTTATCAAATAATTTTCTTCGGATCATTTCCCTCAAATTTTTAACAAATATACAAATTATCGGATAATTTAATGGGTGTACTATGTAAAATATCCGATATTTTAATGGATGTGCTACCAAAAATATCCGGTATTTTTATAGATAAAAATGAAGAATACCCTTTTGCTTATTCCCGGCCTGATTTTACTGAAAAACTTGCTTAGCCTGTAGTTTAGCCGGCTATTTTAAAATCCGCTCATCAAAAACAAAGGGATCGGAACGTATAATTTTACATTTACCGATATCCGGATGGAGTGGATTCAGGATCACATTAAATTCATCGGGAATAATTACTGAGGGAACTTTAAGTGCAAGATGTTTTCTATTACGCAAAAAAGAGGTTCCAAATTCAACTGTTTCGCTGCTAAACGGGAAACCATCCCAACCCGCAACAAGAATATTTTCCGGAACTGTCCGGATTTCTGCAGAATCGGGAATTTCAATTTTTATCAGCAGCAGGTCGTCAGTCAGATTTTCAAAACTTGCCACATGAACAATTTTTTCCCAGGCTGCAAGTGAGGCATGTTCCGATGTGTAAACGACCGGATTGCCTTTTTTATGCCACCTTCCGGGACCAAACAGCCCACCCGTCCCATCGAGTGAAATATACTCCTTTTTTGTAATACGGTAAACAATCATCAGGCAGAAAATCCGTGTTCTATGGCATTCAGTTCATTCATCACCAACTGAATTCCTGAAAAAGTATCCAAAAAAGAAATGGGATTTTCACCGCCCATAACCTGATTTTTGGTATTCAGCCAGCGGTAGAACTTTTCACGGCTTCCAAATACTTTAATCCCTGAATTAAACAGCCGCGCAATATATAAGGCCCGCTCCGAAGCACCGGGTGCAATAAGCTGGTTAGATTTTTTTTCCTGAATTGAACGGGTGGAAATCCGCAAAAACGAACTCAACTCTTTCAACGTTAATCCGGATTCGCGGGCAATGGACAACAACCTTGATTTTTGGATGCCTTCCCGTGCGCCCGTCAAAAAATCTTTTTCCGATATTTCTAATACACTCATAATAAAACGAATTTATTCGCTCAAAGATACGAAATAATTCTGTTATTTTATCATATAATATAGAAAATTAAAAAGGAAGTTGACAAGATAATGAAAATTCTGAAAGAGCAGGAGGCAATTGTATCACCCGAAAGGTGTTACCGGGAACCAAAATAAGATTTTACTTTAGTCCCGGATGCCATTTTTTCAAGGCGTCTTTCCAAATTTCGTAAGCTTTTTGATACTCTTCGGATTTTGCTTTATCCGGCTCTATTGTTTCAAGCTTATCAAGTCCGGTAAAAGCTTCCTCCGGTAAAGCATAATATCCTGCACCTATTCCTGCACCGCGTGCTGCACCAACCGAACCATCGGTATTGTAAAGTTCAATTACAGCACTACTTATTCCTGAAAGAGTATCGCGAAAAACGGGACTGAGAAACATATTTGCTTCCCCTGCCCTGATTATTTCAGGTTTAATTCCTGTTTTTTCCATTATTTCCATTCCGTACTTAAATGAAAAAACAATGCCTTCCTGTGCTGCCCGCAGTAAATGTGCCTTGTTATGAATGTTGAAATTAATACCTGAAAACAGTGAGCCGATGTTGCGGTTATTCAGAACCCGTTCTGCTCCGTTGCCGAAGGGCAAAACAGCAACTCCTTCCGAACCAATGGGAACAGATGCTGAAATCCGGTTCATTTCTTCATATGATATGTCACCCATAAATCTTTTCAGCCAGGCATATAAAATTCCGGTACCATTGATACACAGAAGCACTCCTAAACGCGGGTCCTGTACAGTATGATTTACATGTGCAAAAGTGTTCACCCGTGAAAGCGGGTCATATTTTATTTCATCACTCACACCGTAAACCACTCCCGAAGTTCCGGCTGTGGCAGCTATCTCACCGGGATTCAGCACGTTTAATGAAAGTGCGTTATTTGGCTGGTCCCCGGCACGATAAGTTATTTTTGTATGTGGCGAAAGCCCGAGTTCACCGGCAATTTGAGGTAAAATCTGTGCCTGAACGGCAAATACCGGAACAATTTCAGGTATTATGCCGGTTGAGAAACCGTAATTATCAAATATTGATTCAGCAAGGCTGTTTTCTTTGAAATTCCACATAATACCTTCAGAAAGGCCGCTGACGGTGGTTTGAATTTCGCCGGTAAGTTTCATGGCAATATAATCGCCCGGCAACATTATTTTATAAATTTTCTCAAAAAGGTCAGGTTCATTGTCTTTTACCCATTTCAGCTTTGATGCAGTGAAATTACCGGGTGAATTAAGCATATTTGAAAGGCACCGTTCTGCCCCGATTTCCTGAAAAGCCTTGTCACCAATGGAAGCGGCACGGCTGTCGCACCAGATAATTGACGGCCGGATTACCTGCTTATTCTTATCTGTCATAACTAATCCGTGCATTTGGTATGAAATACCGATTGACATAATAGCTTCCGGGTTTATACCCGATTTATTCAGAACATCGGCTAATGCCAGCTTCAGATTTTTCCACCATATTTCAGGATCCTGTTCAGCCCAACCAGGCTGAACGGCTGTAATGTGCATCTCTTCTTTAGGGTAAAATGATGAGGCAGTGCAGTTACCGGTTTCACCATTGATCAGTGAAACTTTTACTGATGAACTGCCAATGTCAAATCCAAGCAAATACATGATTATTGATATTTTACGATTTTATAAAATGTCACGCTTTGCAAAAGTATTAATAATGACAACATATTAAAACCGGTGAAAAAGTAATAAAAGTGCAGCTGAAGAAAAAAAATGTGGGGTAATTTTCTAATTAATATATACACTTAGTAAAGGCCAACAAAAAAGGGCTTCTAAAAGGTGAACTGAAAGAGATAGCATCAAAATT
>CAZLZJ010000097.1:0-5451 GCA_964563975.1 uncultured Prolixibacteraceae bacterium | reverse complement strand
TTTTTTTAATCAAGGAATCTGATCTGTTTTAATATTCCTCTCTTTTTATTGCGTTCTCCACGTTTTGCCATTAGTCCGTACATAACCGGAACAATTACCATTGTCACCACTGTTGAGAATACCAGCCCCCCGATTACAGTTATTCCCATTGGTTTCCATAGTTCTGATCCTTCACCCGTGCTGAGTGCAAGTGGCAACATACCTAACACTGTAGTTGCTGCTGTCATTAATACCGGGCGTAAACGCGACTTGCCCGAAAGAGCTATTGCTTCGTAAAGCTCAAAACCTCTGTCACGCATAAGGTTTGTAAAGTCGATAAGCACTATTCCGTTTTTAACAACAATACCTATCAGAAGCACTGCCCCTAATGCGGCAACAAGGCTTAAAGTAGTTCCGGTCAGAAGAAGTCCGAGAATAACCCCTGTGAATGCAAAAGGTATGGAGAACATTATTACAAAAGGCATTGTGAATGATTCGAACTGAGAAGCCATTACAATAAATACAAGAATTAGCCCCACTATCATAAGAAGTCCCAGATCCATGAAAGATTCCTGCAGGTCTTCATAAGCTCCTCCGATATTTAAAAGTATCTCCTGTGGTATTTCAACATCTTTTAATTCTGCCTGAATCATGTCAGCCAATTTTCCCAATGCTATTTTATCGGGTTTGGCCGATACTGTCACTATGCGCTCTCTTCTTTTATGCTGGATATTAGGTGGCGACCAGTACTCTTTTATCTCTCCCAACTCTTTTAATTTAATACGTGCGCCTGCCGGGGTTAAAACAGATATTTCTTCCAGGTCGGTTAAAGAGTTTCTGAACTCCTCTTTCAGCCTTACCCTTATATCATACTCTTCACCCTCTTCTTTGTATTTGGATGCAACCATCCCTGCTACTCTGTTTCTGAGGAATGTGGATACCTGTGCTGTCGATAAACCGTGCAGTGCCACTTTGTCGCGGTCAATCACAAACTGAAGTTCGGGTTTGTCATTTTTTCGACTTACCTGAATATCAATTGCTCCATCAATATTTTCCAGTTTTTTTCTCACTTCTTCGGCAATTGCATTGGTGACATCAAAGTCATAACCGAAAATTTCAACATCAACCGAGTTGCTTCTACCGCCCATTCCGCTTCCTGCAGTTTCTACGTTGAAATTTATAACTTCCGGCAGCGCTGCAATTTCCTGCCGTAAGTCATTTGCAATATCCCAGACACTTCTTTCTCTATCTTCAATATCGGTAAGCCTCATTGTAAGGTTAATCATATTTGAACCCGTTGTGGTAAAAAGAGAGAACATACCTCCTTCGTCGTCTGAGCCTGATGAAGTCGAAAGTATCTGTACTTCAGGATATTTTTTTCTTATCACACTTTCAATATACCTGGTGGTTTTTATGGTCTCTTCAACCCTGGTTCCCGTTTGCAACTCAATTGAAGCAGATATTCTGCTTTCATCCGATTCAGGCATTAAGTCAGTTTGGATAAATTTTAACAGCATTAATGATCCTGCAAATATTGCTAATCCTGTAAGTAAAGTAAATGTTTTATGACGTAATGCCCAGCGGAGAGTCTTTTCATAAAAGTTGTCCAGCCGGTCCAATCCTTTTTCAATTGTACGCTCATAACTATACCATTTCGGCTCTTTCTTTTTTTCCCTGAGCTTAAGAAGCCTTGACGAAAGCATTGGTGTTAGAGAGATGGCGGCAACCGTTGAGGTCACTACTGTAATTGTCACTATCCATCCCAATTCGTTAAAAATAACTCCTGTCATACCTCCCACTAAAGTTAAAGGGAAAAATACAGCTGCTACAACAAGGGTAGTGATTATTACTGCCAACCACACCTCGTTAGTGGCATAAATTGCTGCTTCGCGGGGTGTAGCCCCTCTTTCAACATGGCGGGTAATATTTTCCAGCACTACAATTGCATCATCAACCACCATGCCAATAGCAATAGAGAGCGAGGTGAGCGAGATCACATTAATTGAACTTCCTGAAATATAAAGATATAGGAAGGCAACTATCAGTGAAATGGGGATTGTTAACACTATAATAAAAGTAGCTCTCCACCTTCCCAGGAAAAACAAAACAACAAGCACTACAAATAAAAATGCCCACATCAGGGTCTCTGACAAGTTTTTGATAGATCCCTTAATAAAGTCTGAGGTATCCAATATTAAATTAATCTGAATATCGGGCGGCAGATCCTTTTGTAATTTAGCAAGGTTTTTACGGACTTCACGTGCAACTTTCATGGTATTGGTGCCCGACTGCTTCATGACAAACATTCTCATTCCCTTTTTTCCATTGATGGTTTCATCGAGGGTCAGGTCTTTTATTGAGTCACGAACGGTGGCTATGTCTTTAATGTATACAGGTTTCCCTGCTATATTGCTGACTATAAGGTTTTTTATATGATCGCTTGTGTTGAATTCTCCTTGTACCCGTAATTGATAATCAATATTACCCATTTTTACATTGCCCGAAGGGAGATTCATATTTTCAGCAGCTATGGTATTGCCAATCTGCTCTATTGTCAGATTATATGCATCCAGCAATCGTGGATCAGCATCAACATAAACAATACGGCGGGGTGTGCCTATCATTCCGATAGATCCTATACCTTCAATACGGTTAAGCGGGTTAATGATCTTTTCGTCAATCAGCTTTTCCAATCCGGCATAACTTTCTTGTGCTGTTACTGCATAAAAAAGGATTGGCATCATACTGGTGTTGAATTTAAAAATCATGGGACGGTCTACCCCTTCCGGCAGACGGTCTATTGTCATGTCAATTATATCACGGATATTATTTGTGGCTTCATCAAGATTACTTTCCCATTCGAATTCAAGAAATATAACCGAAATGTTATCTGATGATGTGGAGGTTATCTCTTTAAGATTATCTACGGAATTGAGATCATCCTCTATTATACGTGTAACATTAGATTCAATATCACTGGCATTGGCACCCGGGTAGGTTGTCATCACTGAAATATAAGGAGGGTCCATTTCAGGATAAAGGTCGACCGGCATTTGTACAAGTGAATAAATTCCCATTACCACAATTGCCGTAAATATCATTATAGTGGTAATAGGCTTATTAACAGCGTTTTTATATATACTCATGCTTTTTTCTTTTATTGATACACTTATTTTTTAAGCTCAGTTGATCACATCAATAGGTATACCGTTTAACAACCGTGCCTGCCCCGTGATAATTACCTGATCGCCGGCTTGCAGCTCATCTGAGAATACTTCGATGTCGTCGTCATATCTTTTCCCGATGGTTACAGAGATTCTTTTTGCCTTTCCGTTTTCATTTACAAACAGATACCGTTCGTTTGAACCCTGCATTTTCAGAACAGCAATTGATGGAAGCAGAATAGCCTCTTCTTTGTCAAGGTCAAGTGTAACTCTGCAAAACATGCCCGGGCGAAGAAGGTTTTCACGGTTGCTGATTAACACTTCTACGTTAAAAGTGCGGTCTATCGGGTTAACAGTCGGGTGGATACGTAAAATCCTGCCTGTGAAACTGCGGTCGCTGTAGGTATCTATTTTAATTGAAGATTCCATTCCGGTTTTTACCATTGGAAAGTATTTTTCCGACATTGAAATAACAGCTTTCAACCTGTCGATCTGCACAATTGAAAGTACAGCTGCTTTTCCGGCCGGTGTATTGGGTGTTCCGGAAAACATTTCACCCGATTCAAAATAGCGACCTGAGATCACCCCGTTAAATGGTGCCAACAGCCTGGTATTTTCTTTGAGAAACTCCACATTTGATTTGGCAATGTCATATTGTGTTTTCAGCTGGTCATATTGTTGCTGTGCTATACTTCCATATTTAGCCAGGGTGTCAAGCCTCCGGAAGTCTAATTCCAGATTTTTCAGCTGTATCTCTGCCTGATGAAGCTGTGTGCGGTCCATTTGTACAAGCGGTGTGCCTTTTGATACCCTGTCTCCTATCTCTCCGTGGATTTTTTCAATACGGCCGGGAGAAGCAGGTACCAGGTGAACCTCTTCGTATGCTACCAATGTGGCAGGGTATTCGACAGAGCGCGCTACTGTACGATATTGCAGCTCCATAGCTTTAACTATCTCTTTTCTATGTGATTCGTCCGGTTGGGTTGACTCCTTTCTCTTTTCACTCTGTATACATGAGCTTAGGGTTATTGCTACAATAACAACTATAAAAAATTTAATGCGTCTCATAGTTTTTCTTTTAATTGTTTAATATTTTGCCGGTTAGTGTGTTTAACTCGTTTTTTGCCTGAAGTACTTCCAATACTGCCATCAGGTAATCAGACTCTGCCTTCAGATAATTGCTGTCGGCTGTTGTCAGCTCAAGGCTTGATATCATTCCCTGTTCATATTTGCGTTTAAGGTTTTGATATACTTCACGCGATACTTCTATATTTTTTTTCTGTGTTTCATAACTTTCTGTTGCACTGTTAAGATAGAACTGTAACTGTTTAAATTGAATATTGAGTTGTTCTTCGGCCAGGGCTTTATTATTTTTAGTTGTTTCTAATTCGATTTTTGCCTGTCTGACTTTTGAGCGCCTTTCACCACTTGAAAAGACAGGAATATTCATTTGGAGCCCTGCCATATGGGCCGGTGCCATATCAAAAGCAGGTTTTAGAATTTTTTTGGTAAAATTGTAATAGCCCGTAACAGTGGGGAGATATGCTGCTTTTTGCATATTTATCTGCTTTTCGGTTAACTCTTCCTGGACTTCCAATAGTTGAAAATCAACATTCTGTTTGGGTGTGAAAGTTAATTTGGCATCATCAGAAAGATGAGCAGTTATAAAATCGGACAATTTTTCTGTCAGTTTTAATTCTGTTTCTGCGGTAACGCCAAGCTGGACCCGTAAAAGATTTTTTGCCATTTCCAACTGTCGTTCGGCAGCTTTTAAAGAGTTGTCGAGTGAGTTTACCTGTACCGAAAGCTGGTCGAGTTCTATTTTTTCTATAATTCCCACTTTTACCAAGGGTTCAGTTTTTTTATAAATGGCATGGAGGTTTTCTTTATTATTGTTGAGTATTTGCAATGATTCTTCAGAGACCAGGATCAGGTAATAACTTTGAGTAACCTGGCTGACAACCTCCTGCTCTGTCTTTTCAAGATTTTTTTCTGACAATTTTTGCGCTAATTTGGCTGTTTGAATACC
The DNA here is from genome assembly GCA_964563975.1 of uncultured Prolixibacteraceae bacterium. Lineage (GTDB taxonomy): Bacteria > Bacteroidota > Bacteroidia > Bacteroidales > Prolixibacteraceae > JAAYJR01. The sequence goes on along the minus strand of CAZLZJ010000097.1, from coordinate 279 downwards.
TACAAGGTAACTTCCGTTAAAAAGCAGCTGGCCTAATTGTAAGTTAAAATTGCTGGAGGGCTTGATCGGTATCTCCGTTGGGGGCAGGTTTTCATCAAACTGAATTTTAATTTTTGCACCCATGGCATTAGTATAATCTGTGGTGGCATTGATCTGGGGCAATCCGGCAGCAATTGTGGACCAAAGCAACTCCTGTGACTTGTCAACCGCCAACCCTGAACTTTTTATGGTCCGGTTATAGTTAAGTGCATATTCTCTGGCACTTTTAAGGTCAAGAGT
>CAZLZJ010000096.1:1253-5556 GCA_964563975.1 uncultured Prolixibacteraceae bacterium | reverse complement strand
AAATGAAATCTGTATTATTCAGTTTGAATCAGACAAGTAATCCGGTACTCCTAAAAGTATTTTAACAGGATACAGATGATATTTTTTTTAATTTAGGGTTACCTTTACTGCTAAAAAGGTATTAATATATAGTTAATGCTTATACAATGCCCCTTATTGTGCATTAATTGAAGATGATATTATGGACGCAAATACCTTAAATCTAAATAACGGATTTTTATCGACTGATAATCTTCCGTTTGGTTTAATTACCGTTAATGTTAACGGCAAGATTATTTTTGCCAATAATGAAGCTGCAGAGATATTTGATCTCCCAGCTAAAAAATTGATGACCAGAAATTTAACAGATTTTCACTGGAGATCAATAAACGGCAAGGAGATGATCAATGGATATCATCCTGTTTCAAAAGCTCTTAGCAGTGGTACGGCAGAAAAAGGCTGTTTAGCAGGTATTAATACCCGAATCGGCAGTAAATGGCTCAACATTGATGTGGTACCGCAAATAGACAAAAAGAAAAAGAAAATTTTAAACGCCAATGTTTTTTTAAACGACATAACGGGTAAAATAAAAGCAGGAGAATCAAACATAAAAACAATAGATTTTTCAATATTAAGCAGATTGCGGGGAATGACCTATCATTGTAAAATTTGTGATCACCTCGATCCCGATTATATAAGCAATGAAGCAAAAAAACTGACCGGATACACAGTTAATGATATTATAAAAAACAAAGGCCTGCTATTCAACAGGATAATTCATCCGGATGATAGAAAAAAAGTACTTGAAAAAATTACCGGTGCAATTAACAGAGGTGAAAATTACTCTGTCAAGTATAGAATATTTACTGCCAAAGGGAAAGAAAAATATGTACTAAATAATGGCATAGTAGTACACAATGGTGATACTCCTGTTGCAATTGCAGGCCTTCTGGAAGACATTACAAACTATAAAAAAAAGTACCGGGAGTTAATTCAGGCGAAAAAAAGAGCTGAAGAAAGCGACAGACTTAAATCAGCATTTCTTACTACAATAAATCATGAACTTCGAACACCGCTAAATTCAGTTATCGGGTTCAGTGAAATAATAAAAGATACCACATCTGAACCTAAAACTGCAAAAACAGCTAAAATAATTTATAACAGCGGGCTTAATCTTCTGGAGATAATCAACGATATAATAGATCTTTCGATAATTGATAATTTTAAAATCACATTAAGACCCGAAGCATTCAAATTGCAATCGTTATTCGACATTTTAAAAACACAACTTCAGGAACTGATCCGGAATGCAGGTAAAGAAAACCTGATAAAATCAGTATTCATGGCCGCCCCGTCTGTTCTTGATAAAAACATTATTGCCGACAAAGATAAAATTGTGCAAATAATGCTGAATCTTTCAAGAAATGCTGTCAAATTCACTGATGCCGGCTCAATTGAACTGGGGATAAAACAAAACGCTGACGAACTTTTTTCTTTTTATATCAAGGATACGGGAATCGGTATCTTAAAAAAACAACAACAGGTAATCTTCGACATTTTCAGGCAAGCTGATGATACCCTGACCCGTAAATATGAAGGCGTGGGAATAGGTCTTGCTATATCAAATAAAATTGCTCATGCACTTAAAGGAGATATTTCAGTTAAATCAACCTATGGAAAAGGATCAATATTTACCTTTACGGTTCCTGTTAAAATATCTGCAAATATAGAAGGAATCTCTTCTGATCATATAGAACATACCCCGGATTTAACAGGACATAATATAGTTGTGGCTGATGATGACAAGTCAAATCTTATACTTATTAATCAAATCCTTAGAGCTACGGGAGCAACGGTATATAAAGCAAAAAACGGAAAAGAAGCTGTTACCATATTTGAAAACAGAAAAGATATCAGTTTAGTATTAATGGACATTAAAATGCCTGTCATGAACGGTTTGGAAGCTACTAAAATCATTAAATCAAATTATAAAAATATTCCGGTAGTAGCTCTTACTGCATATTCTTACGAAGAAAAACATGCAGTCAATGCAGGGTGTGAAATTACAATTGCCAAACCAATCAATAAAAAAGAACTTTATTCAATTCTGGTAAATATATTGGGGTAAAAACTACCACAACTCTTAATTATTACTTCCCGTTACTTTTTACTTATAAGTTTTTTCAATAGTATACCGAAGGCAAAATACTCGAAAAAGTGTATATTGTTCCCGGCAAAAAGCCATTGCTCCATTTTGAAAAATAAAAAATTAATTGTCATGAAACGTAATCTTCAGATAACCATTTTTTTGATTCTCCCATTCCTCTCATTATCACAGATCAATAAAAGCAGTGAAATAGTGACAACAAAAAAACACTCCCCTAAGTATGCCCTCTTTTATGATAATCATATAATGCCTCCCAATCCGGATGTTGGCGCAGATTTTGACGTCGAAAGCTTTACAGACCGTCTGGTAAAAGCAGGAGTTGATTATCTGACTGTACATGCCAGAAGTAATCAGGGAATGACTTTTTTTGATACGAAAATAGGAATTAAATACCCCTCGCTTAAATACGATCTTTTCGGAAAAATTGCTGATGCCTGTAAAAGAAAAGGGATAGCCCTCACTGCATATATGAATGGGGGGCTAAGCCATGAAGAAGGATTGCGAAACCGCGACTGGCTGATAATTGAACCCGACGGCCGGGTATATCGCGAGCCACGTGTAACTGCCTGGGTGCGTAATATGTGTTTTAATACACCATACCGCGAACATACTATTTCCCTGATAGAAGAGGTTGCAAATAATTATCCCGTTGCAGGTTTTTTTATTGATGGCGTAAATGCTCGTCCCTGTGTATGCCCTGCCTGTGCTAAAGGAATGAAGGAAAAAAATATGGATGTTAACAATATGGACGACATTCTTGAATTTGCAAGAGAGTCTTCTTTAAGTTTTGCCAAGGATATAGCAAAAGCTGCCAGAGCTATTAATCCCAACTTCCTTCTATACTTCAATGGAATATCTTATAAAGACCAGGTAGAATTTGGAGCATACTTAGAACTGGAATATATACCTACTTCCCAGGGATATGATGCTTTCCCGGTTTTTATGTCTTATTTGAGAACACTGGGCGATATGCCGGTATTACTTATGAACACCAGATTTAACAACTGGCGTCATTTTGGAGGATTACGCACTGAAACAGCTTTGAAAGCTGAACTGTTAAGTGGGCTTGCTAATGGTATGAGACCCAATGTTGGCGGTCACTTTCACCCGAAATACGGTCCTTTTAATGCAGCACTCGAAAGAGTTGGCAAAGTGTATAATGAGCTTCAGGTCATGGAGCCATGGTTCAGTGAAGCAAAAAATTTAGCTGATGTTGCAGTAGTTTTTAAAGGTGAAAATGTGAGAGGAGACCGAAAATTAAATGCTGCGGTACGTATGCTGGGAGAGTTGAAACAACAATTCGATGTTGTCTCAACTACTTCAGACTGGAGTAAATATAAAGTACTCGTAATTCCTGATGATGTACCTTTTGACCGGGAGTTTACCAAGCGCATAAAAGCACATATCAATGCGGGTAAAGCTATTATCTCCTCAGGAAGCTCAGGACTTAACCCGGAAGGAACAGAATTTGTCTTCGAAAATGAGTGGGGTGTTAAATATCTTGGTGAAAATGACTTTAACCCTGCATTTTTTGTCGCAGGAGATAATTTTAACCGTGACCTTCCGGATATGCCGATTCAGCTATTCTCAACAGGCGTAAATGTAAAACCTTTACCCGGTACACGCGTTGAAGCTGACTTGGTAAAACCATACTATAATAATATATGGGACGGTGAATATGCTTATGAATATTGCCCGCCCGATAAAGTAACAGAATTTCCTGCATTAACCGTTAATGGCAGGATTGCCCATTTCAGTCACAGAATTTTTGCAGGCTACTATGCCCAGGCTCATGTTGAACTGAGAAATATATTCAGAAATGTACTTTTAGAGCTTTTGCCTGAACCTCTTTTGAAATATGAGAACCTGCCCTCTTTTGCAAGGGTATATGTAACTGAACAACCGGGCAGGAGAATGATCCATGTAATATCATATGTTCCTGAAAAAAGAGGTGCTGTTGCTGAAATGATAGAAGAACCTATTATCTTGAATAACATTAAATTATCACTCCGCACAGATGAAAAAACTCCTAAAAAAGTATATCTTGCCCCGGGCATGAAACCTTTAGCATATAAAGTAAATAACGGTTATGTCAATATTACTCTTCCTGAATCTAAAGGACACTCACTGATCGTACTTGAACATTAAAACAAATAC
>CAZLZJ010000096.1:0-1153 GCA_964563975.1 uncultured Prolixibacteraceae bacterium | reverse complement strand
AATTTTAATCTGATGAAACCTCCCATGAGAGATGACATTAATTTTTAAGGAGCCCTCATAAAAATGGCTTTTTTGCCTGCTTTTTTTAACTGCAAAAAAAGCAGGTGGGGTTTAAGGAGTAATACCTCTTTATATAAAAAAATTGAATTGTTAAATGTTTAATTAAATTATATTCGAATGAAATATATCTTTATTTCACCGTTATTATTGATATCATTTCTTATTAATTCACAAACAATGGATAAAAAGATACAAAAAATGCACCGGATTAAATATTGCCTTTTTTATGACAATCATACTATGCAAGCCTGTCCTGATGTAGGAGAAACTTTCAATGCAGAAGCATTCACAGACAGAATAAAAAATTGCGGTGTCGATTACCTTATTTTTCATGCCCGGTGCAACCAGGGTATGGCATATTATAATACAAAAGTTGGTATTAAACATCCCTCTCTCAAATATGATCTTTTCGGAAATCTTGCCGATGCCTGTCAAAAAAAAGATATTGCCCTAATGGCATATATTCATTGCGGGATCAGTAGTGCAGAAGGGTTGCAACATCGCGATTGGACAACCTTATCATTTGATGGCAGGGAGTATCGTGATCCTCCTTTTACTCCATATGTCAGAACAATGTGCTACAATACTCCCTATAGAGACAGGGTTATGGCAATGGTGAAGGAGATAGCAGACAACTATCCCGTGGCCGGATTCTTTTTTGACGGATTGCAAGAGTTTAACTGCGTATGCCCCGTATGTGTCAAAGAGATGAAAGAGAAAGGCATAGATTTCAACAACATTGATGAAGTGGAAAAATTTTCAGAATTTTCTGCCTTAAGACTTGCTAAAGATATAGCTGAAGTTACTAATGAAATCGATTCCAATTTTTTGCTTGTATTCAAAGGTGTTTCATTCGAAAACCAAGTCGGTTTAAGCACTCATCTTGAATGTGTCCACCTGCCTACCAATCCGGGTGGCTATGAAGTACTTCCGGTACTTTCCCATTATGCCAGAACTCTGGGCGAAATGCCGGTAACTTATATGACCGGAAGATTTTACGACTGGGGTGATTTTGGAGGATTAAGACCCGAAGCTGCAATTAAATCTGAGTTGCTCTATGGGCTTGCAAATGGCATGCGTCCAAGTGTAGGAG
>CAZLZJ010000095.1:0-5567 GCA_964563975.1 uncultured Prolixibacteraceae bacterium | reverse complement strand
CTATTTCACCTCCTCAAAATCTACATCAGTCACCTCACCATCATCCTTTGGCCCCGAGTGTGCCTGGCTGTCACTGCTTCCTCCGGTTGGCTGACTTTGTGAAGCCCGGGTTGCATCATACATCTCCTGCGATGCAGCAGAAAAGACCGTATTTAATTCATTCATAGATGTATCTATTGCAGCAATATCCTGGTTCTTATGGGCCTCTTTCAGTTTTGCCAATGCATCTTCAATAGGTTTTTTCTTATCCGCCGGGATCTTGTCACCAAAATCTTTCAGTTGCTTTTCAGTCTGAAATATAAGACTGTCAGCCTGGTTCAATTTATCAGCTCTCTCTTTTGCTTTTCTGTCAGCTTCAGCATTTGCTTCAGCCTCTTGTTTCATCCTTTTGATCTCTTCATCTGAAAGCCCCGAAGATGCTTCAATCCTTATAGATTGCGTTTTGCCGGTAGCTTTATCCTTAGCACTTACATTAAGAATACCATTGGCATCAATATCAAATGTTACCTCAATCTGCGGTATACCGCGGGGTGCCGGTGGAATTCCGTCAAGATGAAACCTGCCGATAGTTTTATTACCTGCAGCCATAGGCCTCTCACCCTGAAGTACGTGTATCTCGACTGAAGGCTGACTGTCAGCTGCGGTGGTGAATGTCTCAGACTTTTTGGTCGGGATGGTTGTATTTGCTTCAATAAGTCTTGTCATTACCCCACCCATTGTTTCAATACCCAAAGAAAGAGGTGTGACATCAAGAAGCAGCACATCTTTCACCTCACCTGTAAGAACACCTCCCTGTATTGCTGCACCAACAGCTACAACTTCATCAGGGTTTACACCCTTGGAAGGAGTTTTCCCGAAAAATGCTTTCACCTTTTCCTGAACAGCAGGAATTCGGGTTGAGCCACCAACCAAAATCACCTCGTCTATTTCATTCGAGCTTAAACCCGCATTTTTCAATGCCTTTCTGCAAGGTTCTATAGTTGCGTTAATAAGTGAATCGGTGAGCTGCTCAAATTTTGCACGGGTCAGTTTTTTAACAAGATGCTTAGGAATGCCGTCAACGGGCATAATATAGGGAAGGTTAATCTCTGTTTGGGTCGAACTTGATAATTCAATTTTTGCTTTTTCGGCAGCTTCTTTTAAACGTTGCAATGCCATAGGATCACGCTTAAGATCAACACCTTCATCTTTTTTAAACTCTTCAGCAAGCCAATCTATGATCATATGATCAAAATCATCACCACCAAGGTGAGTATCCCCATCAGTCGACTTAACTTCAAAAACTCCATCTCCCAGCTCCAGGATGGAGATATCAAATGTACCTCCTCCAAGATCAAAAACAGCAATTTTCAGATCCTTATCCATTTTATCAAGTCCATAAGCCAGCGAAGCTGCAGTAGGCTCATTAATTATTCTTCGAACCTTTAGTCCTGCAATTTCACCTGCCTCTTTTGTAGCCTGTCTTTGGGAATCATTAAAGTATGCCGGTACCGTAATAACAGCCTCGGTTACTTCCTGTCCTAAGTAATCTTCAGCTGTCTTTTTCATCTTTTGCAATATCATAGCTGAAAGCTCCTGAGGAGAATACTTACGATCATCAATCAGAACGCGGGGAGAATCATTATCGCCCTGAAGCACCTTAAAAGGTACCCTGGATACCTCTTTGGAGATATGATTATAGGTTTCACCCATAAAACGTTTTATCGAAAAAATAGTTTTTGTCGGATTTGTAATTGCCTGCCTTTTTGCAGGGTCACCTATTTTCCGTTCACCATTTTCAACAAATGCCACAACCGAGGGAGTTGTCCGTTTACCTTCACTATTTGGTATTACTACAGGTTCATTACCTTCCATTACTGATACACAGGAGTTGGTTGTTCCCAGATCAATTCCAATTATTTTTCCCATTTTTTTATATTTCGTTATTACAAAAATTACTTATCATTTATGATCTGATAAATAGCAATGACTGTGCCAGCATGAAATCAAAGCACAATTACGAAATTATGACACAGGATAATCTGAGAAATAGATATTTGTCTGTCAAATTCGGTGACAAAAAGGCAGAATTGTACTACTTTTTTTAAACTTTGACATTTTAAATTAATACTAAACAGGTTTCTGTAAATCATTTTTTAAATTAGAGCCCTTTATCATAATAAAACGATAAAAAATGACAAAAAAAACTTTAAGAACAGGACCTGAAAAAAGAGTATATTCTATAGATGCCCTTCGCGGATTTGATATGTTCTGGATCACAGGCGGGGGTGCGCTGGCAATAACTGTTTCAAAAATGAGCGGTATAGGATGGTTAGAGACACAAATGCACCATGCCCAATGGAACGGGTTTAGATTTTATGACCTCATCTTTCCCCTTTTTATGTTTATATCAGGCGTAGCCATACCATTTGCCATCAGATCAAAAATTGAAAAGAGTATTCCACCCCGAAAGCTTATAAAAAAGATTTTTATCAGGCTTATTACCCTCATATTTTTGGGTATTCTTTATAATGGAACTTTTAAAAATGGTTTTGCCGAAGGAAGAATTGCCAGTGTGCTTGGACAAATCGGAATTGCCTATTTCTTTGCTTCTCTGATCTCTATATATTTCAAGTCTTTGCAAAGTCTTTTTATATGGCTGATTTCAATCCTTACGGCTATAGGCATAATTCAACTGTTGATACCCGTTCCGGGATTCGGTGCAGGTGTATTAACTCCTGAAGGATGTATTAACGGTTATATTGACAGGCTGCTGCTGCCGGGAAAACTTTATGGAAAAGTGTTCGACCCTGAGGGGATCCTTTGCAGCATCTCTGCTACAGGAATAACCCTTATGGGAACAATTGCCGGCACGATCCTGAGAAAAAGAGACATGACAGGCCTTCAAAAAATTAGCCGGCTAACAGTGGCAGGAATAATATCTATTGTAGCTGCTTTACTGTTATCAACCTTTTATCCTGTTATTAAAAAATGCTGGACCTCTACGTTTAACCTGCTGGCCGGTGGTATCAGCTTTATATTAATGGCTTTTTTCTATTTGGTAATTGACCATTGGGGCTTTAAAAAATGGGCATTTTATTTTCGTGTCATTGGGATGAATTCAATATTTATATATCTTTTTACCAGGCTTGTTGATGTCAAATCAATTACCAATATGTGCTTAGGGTGGCTTATAAATAATGCTGATACTGCAGGGGAACTGATACTTTTAACCGGCAACCTTGCAATAATCTGGATCCTCCTTTACTATATGTATAAAAAGGGTATTTTCTTTAGAATATAGCTGCGTAAATAGCTGCTTCTCTTAATTAATGGAATATAAAGGTTTTAATAAGGATACCGGCTGCAATGCAAACAATTTTGTTCAACAAAAAACCTTTACTATTTTTACAAAAATAAATTTTTAATTGAACTATGTCTATACAAAAAGAGATAAAAAAAGTAACTACTCACCGTCTGTCAGAAATGAAGCTCAGAGGTGAAAAAATAGCTATGTTAACGGCATACGACTACAGTATGGCATGCTTAGTCGATGAAGCAGGAATAGATATCGTATTGGTAGGGGATTCTGCATCAAATGTGATGGCAGGAAATGAAACCACTCTTCCAATAACTTTAAACCAAATGATTTATCACGGTGCTTCTGTGGTACGAGGAGTAAAACGGGCATTAGTAGTTGTTGATCTGCCATTTGGAACTTACCAGGGAAATTCACGCTGTGCCCTTGCTTCAGCAATACGGATTATGAAAGAGACTGCTGCTGATGCAGTAAAACTTGAAGGAGGCTCAGAAGTTATTGAATCGGTCCATAGAATTCTTTCTGCAGGCATTCCTGTTATGGGACATCTTGGTTTAATTCCCCAGTCGATACACAAATTTGGAACTTATACTGTCAGGGCACAAGATGAGAGTGAGGCAAAAAAACTTATAAGCGATGCCAAACTGCTGGAACAGGCAGGTTGCTTTTCAATTGTTTTGGAAAAAATTCCGGCTATATTGGGCAAACAGGTAGCCGATGAACTGAAAATACCCGTAATAGGTATCGGGGCAGGCGCAGGAGTTGACGGACAGGTATTGGTGATTCACGATATGCTGGGAATAACACAACAATTTTCGCCTCGTTTTCTAAGAAGATATCATAACCTTGCAGCAGAGATAAAAGGAGCTGTGGGCAACTATATCAACGATATAAAATCACTCGATTTCCCTAATGAAAAAGAACAATACTAATTCTCCCTGAGTAGAAGTGCAGATAATTTTTGAAGATAACCATATTTTAGCTGTTAATAAAGCCTGCGGGGAATTGGTGCAGTCAGATATTACCAATGAAAGAACTATTGTAGATGAGGTCAAAGATTATCTGAAAAAAAAATATAATAAACCCGGAAATGTTTTTCTCGGACTCCCTCACAGGCTTGACAGACCTACCAGTGGGATTGTATTGCTTGCAAAAACAAGTAAAGCGCTTGAAAGATTAAATAAAATGTTTTCAAAGCGGATAGAGATAAAAAGAACATATTGGGCAGTTGTAAATAAAAGACCTCCAAAACACTCCGGCACAATGGAGCACTTTCTCAAAAAGAATAAAGAAAAAAATAAAAGCTATGCATACACCAAACCTGTCCCCGGAGCTAAATATGCACGTCTTACATACAGGCATGTGGCAAGTCTTAACAAATATTACCTTCTGGAAATTGATCTTTATACAGGCCGGCACCATCAGATCAGGGTGCAACTCGGAACACTAAACCTGAAAATTAAAGGAGATGTAAAATATGGTTTTACCCGTGCAAATGAAGATAAAGGCATTCATCTCCATGCGCGGAAGCTGGAATTTATACATCCTGTCAGAAAAAGTAATATTACTATTGTTGCAGATCCACCGGATGATGTTGTATGGAATAAGTTTATGAAACTTTTCAGAAGTAATAAATTCAGTCCAGTGAGTCCGGTTTAAATGCAAATGGCAAAAGATTTTCCACACCTTCAAAAACCTGAATTTTATTTCTCCCGTTAAGAATTATTCTGATAGGCTGTTTAAACCTTACTTCCACCTCTATCAATGCCTGTCTGCATGATCCACAGGGCTTTACAGGGTCACAAGTAATACCAAGGTTATTTGAGGCGGTCACTGCAATAGCCTTCACAGGAATATTTTTATAATATGAATTTGCATAAAAAAGAGCAACTCTCTCAGCACAAAGACCTGCTGTAAAGGCAGCATTCTCTTGATTATTGCCTGATATTATTTCACTGTTTTCTAACAGAACAGCTGCACCAACATTAAATTTTGAATATGGCGCATATGCATTTAAAACAGCTTCGCGCGAGGCATTTAGTAACTTTTGTTCAACAGCCGGCAAATCCCATATAGTTGAATATTCATATACAATAATCTTCTTCTCTAAAATTCGCATCTAAAAAAATTTTAAATAAAAGTACAACATTAAGCAATTAAATATTCCAATTACAGAGTAAAATTTACAAATTGAATAATTCACGACAGTATGTTAATAAATAATCCGGGATTGTTGGAAACCCTGAGAATAAGAAATTATTTTTACAAT
>CAZLZJ010000094.1:0-5610 GCA_964563975.1 uncultured Prolixibacteraceae bacterium | reverse complement strand
GTTCATTTTAGCCAACCCATTTTATCCCAATAAGGCAGGTCCAAAAAATCAGGATCAGGATAGGCAAGTTCTTTTGCTTTCGCCAATAACATTTTATCCAAATATCTTCCATCAGCTGCCCGGAGTGATTCCTCAAGGTATTCATAGCGGTCAATACCTACAAGCACTGAGGAAACTTCCCGGCTTGACAGGGCAAATTTTATTGCCATGCCCGGAAGATTATAGTCCTGTCCTTTAAGCAACCGGTTGTAAGATTCAATATGTTTCTCTACATCTCTTAAAGCAGGATGAAGTCCTCTCCCCCTGTTACTGAGAAGACCTTTTAAAAGAACAGATCTTATAACCAACCCCACTCCTTTTTTAAAAGCCATCTCAAAAAACTCAGACTGCCTCTGATCCATCAGGCTGTAAGGCAGCTGTATTACATCCCACACCCCGGTTTCAATGGCTCTCTTTGTCTCTTCAGACTTATATGTTGAAACTCCTGTTGCTCTTATCTTTCCATTATGCTTCAGTTCTGAAAATATATCTGCTATCTTTTTATTATTCAAAAGTTTCATTGGAGCCTGATGAAGCATAAAAATATCTATATAACCGGTTTGCAAAGCTTTCAGACTCTCCTCCAAAGAAGCCTCCACTACTTTTTCAATCTCCTTATTATCCGGAATTGATCCATCGGGTTGAATAAAATGTCTGCATTTCGTGCAAATTACAACTTCCTCCCTGCGCTCTTTAAAGGCTTCACCCATAATCCTTTCGCTTTCCCCATACATCCGGGCGGTATCAAAAAAGTTAACGCCTGAGTCAGTTGCAGCATGCAAAAGATCAATAGCTTCACTATCTGAAAGCATATCCTTCCTGCTTTTTACTCCTATTCCATAAGGAACACCTATCTCCACCCCTCCAAAGGCAATTTCAGAAACTGTAAGTCCCGTATTTCCCAGTGCTCTTTTTTGCATGATATTGTATATTATTTACGTCTCTCTCTTATCACAATTTTGCATTTTGCGTTATTACTATCAATTTCTGACTCATATATAAATCCATGTCTTTCAGCCACAGGCTTATATAATGCAGGGCAATGATCACAGTATGAGTGATAAGGTGTCATATGCTTTAATCCGTCGAGCATCCCCTTGGAGGGGCATTTGTGCATATCTATGCTAAACTCCCCTTTAACCTCGTCAAGGATCATTGTGAAGCCGGCCGCTTCTTCATTCAGTGAATGTGACCAGTAACTGTAACAACCGGCAAGGCCTTGTTCTACTATCAATCTGTCGAGTGAATCTTTGAGGTAGATATCGGACAATTCAGCCCAAAATTTTTCAACCTCCTCTCTGCCACCTCTATCTTCAAGAAATTTAAAACACTCGCTGTAAGCAGGAATAAATTCCGTACATGAAATCATTGTTGCATCTCCTTTCTTTTTATCAACTGGCGGCATGCGCCACTCTCTTCATCAAAATATACAAGCTCATAAGTAAAGGGTGTATTTTCACAAAGTGTCCCGTAAACTGTTTTATAGGTTTCATAATAGTATGGACAGGGAATATCCCCTTTCGACCTGATATATGAAATTCCCGGGCATGACTCCTGTTCAATCTCAATAAAATCATTCCCATGTCTGATTTTCACAAGCCACTCCTCCTTCGAATAAATATCCTTCAAATAACTTACCAAGGGAGTTATATCACCTTTTTGTAATTGCCGGTTAAGTGGCCGGAACCAGGCTTCAGAATATTGTTTCAGATAATTGACAAGCTCTTCCCTGCCAAAATTTTTAAAAATATAGGTCAGTATGATATTCATTGAAAGATGAAAGTCTTTATGAAGATACTTATTATCTGAAGCATCCCTCTTCATTACCCTCCTGCCCCTCTTGAAATTTTCCATCTAACTGAAGATTATTAAATATTCAAAAAATTGCTGCTTCTTTCAGGCTATCTGTTCACCAAAATAAATCTCAGCTTAAAATGCCCGAAAAGATGTGAATTTCAATATCTTATTCAGTCATGCCATAGAGCCATCGCCGGTTAAACCTTGTCACCTCGGTCACCGCTAATCCAGTCCCATCCGACCTTTTCCCCGCACAGTTACCCAACAAAATATTACGATTATCAACGAAATGGATTGCAATATAACAATACCACCCGTCAGGATCATCTTTAATATTTTTAACATACTTCCATGATACGCCTTCATCTTCAGATACTGCTACAGTAAGCGGAGTTCGCTTTCCCCTGGTCTCCTCAACCGATCCGTCATTGTTATTCCAAACCATAAGCCAGTCGCCCGTTCCGGGAATCCTCTCTATAGTGGCAGGCGATAGAGGTGATGGAATATTGCTCTGTTCAATGTGGCTCCATGTCTCACCCCTGTCGGACGAATAAGACAGTTGCTGGAAACCGCCGCTGGCACGGATAAACATCATCAGTCTGCCATCCTTTAATTCAATAAGTCCCGGCTCCTGGGTAATAACATCAGTTGTATTAGGAACTTTAGTACTTGATTTCCAGGTTGTTCCATTATCATCTGAATAATAGCAAAAAAGATCCGCCTGATTTTTCCATTCACCTCCCGGAGTATTATGCAGTGCCACTGCCATAGCAAGTCTGCCATCTTTCAGCTGGATCACTCTATCGTTATTCAGCACAAAATACCCCTCTTTATCAGTAATACAAGGTATAGCTTCACCCCAGCTCTTTGCTTCATCCTTAGAGGTACGCATCATCGGAATACAGTCGTCGGTTGAATTTTTTCTCAGATAAAAAAGAGCGATATCGCCATTTTGCAACCTGAGTAACGAAACTGACATAACATTCATGCCTCCCTCATTTGGAATAACTGTTTCATCAGTGGTTGTCCAGGTCTCCCCCCTGTCGGCAGAGTAGCGTCCGGCAAGGTAAGCCGGAGCATGGTCACTGCCCGACTCTCCTGTATAATGGCTATATACAAAAAGGATACGGCCATCTTTCAGGTTTATAAAATCTCCCTCACTGTTTCGGGGATTATTTTCTGAAGGGGGCAATCTCAACACCATTGTTGCCGGATACTCCCTGCTGTCTGAACAAGAAACAATTGTTAACACTGATATTATACTGTAAATAAACAGATTACCTATACACGTAAATTTCATAACCAAGCTTTTTACACTATTGAATTTATAAAATAAAAATACAAAAAATATTTCATAACAGCCTTGCAAATCCGCTATGGGCAGTCATTTCATCAGGAAACCGGCCGGCAGAACCACTCCTGATGATATCGGCGATCTCTTCAAAAACCTCATCTATAGCCTCATGATATAGATCTACTATTTCAGGAGTATGGGCAAATGTGGGGTAGAGCGATAAGCCTGCCAAAAAGCCCCGCCCAAGCATCAGCTTAGTATAAACTGTCCGCAACTTTTCACTCTCTTTGTGGTTGAACCGGAAATGAGCCAGACACGGATAACCGCCAATCTCCACAGGCAGCCCGTGCTTTTCTGCCAGGCTTGACCAGCTGTCCTTTACACTCTTCCCTATCATCTCAATATGGAAAGGAATATTGATTTTTGACATTTTTTCCAGCGTAGCCAGTGCAGCGGCCGGTCCCAGACTCTCAGTCCAGTATGTACTGCTTACAAATGATATATTCGCCCCCTCCATTGCCTCCTTAGTCCCGATCACTGCACCTATCGGCACCCCGTTACCCAATGCTTTGGCAAACACCGCCATGTCGGGCGTAACTCCAAACTTAATATGGGACCCTCCGAAATGGAGCCTCCACCCTATTGTAATCTCATCAAAGATAAGTATAGCCCCGCACTTCCCGGTTACTTCACGCACATATTGCAGGAATCCCGGCCCGGGATCCTCATTCCTGCAAGGCTCCATAATAACAGCTGCCAGGCGGGAACCGTAACGATCGATTATTGATTGCAGGGCATTCCTGTCATTAAACCTGAATGTAAAAGATGTATTTCGCAACTCATCGGGTACCCCATAAGGATCCAATCCCGGTAACAGATGCCCTTTCAACGCGTCATCTTTCCCAAGATTAGCAGCCAGGTACCAATCATGCCACCCATGGTAACCGCACACAGCCACAACAGACCGGCCGGTGGTTGCCCTGGCTATCCTCACCGCCACTGCGCAAGCCTCTCCCCCTGTCCGCGTAAACCTTGCCTGTTCAGCCCAGGGATGAATGGTGCACAACAGATCGGCCAGTTCCACCTCTTCAGGAGGGTTCAGAGAAGACATACTCCCTAAGTTGATCCGCCGCCTGAGGGCTTTATTAACATCGGGATCATTAAATCCCAAAAGGCATGTGCCGATACCGTTCGTTGCCATATCATAATAGTGCTTTCCGTCAAGGTCCCATACTTCGCAGCCTCTTGCTTCACTGAAATATGCCGGCCACTTTTCCGGAGCCATCATCTCCGGCCTTTTGCTGAGAAGCTGTGTGCCTCCCGGTATTCGTTGCTTGGCATGATGATACAAACTCCGGGTTTTGTTCAGAAATTCATTTTCCGGTTTACCGGATAAAATCCCGCTATTGATTTTTAGCAGTCCTATTGCATTATTATAGAAAATATCACCCAGGTCATCTCTATTCAATCCGGTCTCTTCACATGCCCACCTCAAGGCTCTCAATGATTCGATCCCAACGGTCACGGGTTCAGCAAAGGCAGACTTACCCAGGTCACAAAGATCACCATCAAGCCATAAAAACCCATCACCTGAAGTTACGCTTCTGCCTCTTATCATACAAATTGGAAAATCGCTTCCCCACATCAACTTTTTTGGCCCGAACTCTTTCAGGATAACCATCAGGGCCTCCGGTTCACAAATGGCAGAGGTATCAAACCATAAATTTTCAAGGCCCCTGAGCTTTTTTATCCCCTCTGCATTGGGCCAGTGGAAACAACGCCCTGCATGAGCAAGAATAAGCTTTATATCCGGATACCCTGTGCACATCTCCCGGATCTGTTTAAGGTTCTCCGGATCAGCCACTGCTCCTCTTTTTACTAAGTGCAGCACAACTACAGAGCTGTGATGATCAGCCATTTCCCATTGCCATTCAGGAAAGTATCCCTTAACAGACAACTCAAAGGTGGGCTTTTCGCAACCGAAAATATGATAAGGCTTAAACCCGCAGATCCCGGGCTTGATAAGAGATGTTTCCAGTTCTTCTGCTTGCATTCCGGGCGTGACCAGAATAAGCCCCCTCAAAAATGGATTATCCCCTATCTGGCCGATAATGTAATTATTGGCGCTCATAATGTCACAGCCTACAGAAGGGTAAGGAAAAAAAAGTCCCCCGCGCAAACTCTCTTTACCTAAGAAAAATGACAAGTGTTTTTTCCAAACCTGCACATCAACTTCCGATGGTCCTTTGTCCGCGAACCCCGGATTTTCAATATTCAGGTCACCGGTACGATACAGATGGGCATGGATATCAAAAATCTTATCAGGCAAAAAATCTGATAATCCCTCTGACACCTTTCTGTCGGTTTCATTAAAATCCCACTTATGTTCTTTATCGCTACTCATAAAACCATTTTGCAGGCAGGCTTTTCAGCTTGAGTGACAATCCGCCTTTATAATTAAAATATGTAACAAGTGCACG
>CAZLZJ010000093.1:0-5749 GCA_964563975.1 uncultured Prolixibacteraceae bacterium | reverse complement strand
TTATAAATCATGATATCTGTAAAAAATATTTTTTGCTTTCTCACAGCTTTCATTTTTTCATTATTATTAAATGCACAGATTAAGGCCGGTGATGAATTTTCTCAGTGGAGTGAAGGCTATCTCGACATTCATCATATAAATACCGGTAAAGGCGAATCTACATTTTTTATATTTCCGGATGGTACCACAATGCTTGTTGATGCCGGTGCAACTCAAAGAGAGAAACCCCGTGTTACTGATCCCAAACCTGACGGAAGCCGTGAACCGGGAGAGTGGATTTCAAGATATATTTTAAATTTTCTGAAAAATCACCCTGTAAAAAAGATTGATTATGCACTTGCAACTCATTTTCACGGCGATCATATCGGTGAGATTCATGCAAATTCTAAAAAATCAGTAAAAGGTGAATATAAACTTACCGGATTAACCCAGGTGGCAGAATATATTCCTTTTGGGAAAATTGTTGACCGGGGCTGGCCTGATTATGACTATCCTTTAAAATTGGATTCAAAAAATATTCAAAATTATATCAGTTTTGTAAAATGTAATAATGAAAAAAATGGAATGATTGCCGAACAGTTTGATGTTGGCGATAAAAGTCAGTTTAAATTGTTGAATCATCCTGAAAAATATCCTGATTTTGAAATCCGAAATATTGCTGCAAACGGTTATGTATGGACAGGAGTGGCCGATAATAAACGAAATCATTTTCCGCCGTTTGAGAGCTTGAATGCCGGTGAATACCCTGATGAGAATAAACTCAGTTGTGCTTTTCGGCTTTCATACGGCAAATTCGACTATTTTAACGGAGGTGATTTAACTACGGGTGAGCCAGGTGCCTGGGAAGATATTGAAACTCCTGTGGGACGGGCAGCCGGACCGGTAGATGTTTGCATAGCCAATCATCATGCATTTTATGATGCAATGGGGCTTTTTTTCCTTCAGGCCGTAAGGCCAAGAGTTTATATAATTTTATCGTGGGCACCGAGTCATCCTTCTCATTCCGTAATTTCGCGAATGATGTCGGGCAGGACTTACCCCGGACCGCGGGATCTGTTTTCAACAAATGTTATGGAAGAAACCCATGTGGTTATAGGCGCAGCCATTGATAAAATGATAAGCAGGCAGGGGCATATTGTAATAAGAGTTAATCCGGGTGGAGAAAGCTATATGATTTATATTCTTGATGATTCTGCCGAAAATTTCAAGGTTAAAAGTATTCATGGACCTTATAAAAGTAACTGAGTTAATTTTTATTCTATAGAGCAGATTTATTATAGTTAATAACCTCTTATTCTGTTTTTCCGGGGGTTGATGCCGAAGCTGCATCAACACTTTTATCATTATTTTATATCGCTGTGATACTTTTGTAATGATTTTACATGATATGCTCCGTTGCGGCGCTCTTTTATTCCTTGTGTTGCAGCAAAGGCGGCGGCAGTAGTTGTTATATACGGAATACTGTACCTGATAGCGCTTTTGCGAATATATGAGTCATCATATTCACTCATTTTTCCTGCAGGGGTATTTATTACAAGGTCAATCTCCCGGTTTACAATTGCATCAACAATATTTGGCCTTTTTTCATATATTTTATTTATGAAATGAGTTTCAATGCCATTATTTGCAAGAAATTTTTTAGTTCCGCCGGTGGCCATAATTTTAAATCCCATATCCTGAAAATTTTTAGCTGTCCTGACAATATTATCTTTGTCGCGGTCGCTAATGGTTATCAAAACCGTTCCATTCAGGGGAAGAGGTGTTTTTGTTGCCTCCTGTGATTTAAAAAATGCCAGTCCGAATGAATCTGCCAGTCCCAGGACTTCGCCGGTAGACCTCATTTCAGGTCCTAAAACAGGATCAACGACAGGAAACATATTAAAGGGAAATACAGCTTCTTTAACACCAAAATGTTTTAATTTTTTCCTTTTTAAATTAAAGTCGGAAAGTTTTTTACCCAACATTATTTCGGTGGCTATTTTAGCCATTGGTATATTGCAGATTTTGGAAACCAGTGGTACTGTTCTTGAAGCCCTGGGATTGGCTTCCAGGATATATACTTTATCCTTATAAATTGCATATTGAATATTCATCAAACCGACAACATTCATTTCAATAGCAATTTTCCGGGTATAATCTTCTATAGTATGTATCAGCTCTTCTTTGATAATGACGGGAGGAATTACACATGCAGAATCTCCTGAGTGGATTCCGGCATATTCAATATGCTGCATCACTGCAGGCACAAATGCATCTATTCCGTCAGCTATTGCATCCGATTCTGCTTCAATGGCATCTTCGAGGAACATATCTATTAACAATGGCCTGTCCGGGGTAATATCCACAGCAGCAGAAACATACTGGCGGAGCATATCTTCATCAAGCACTATTTTCATGCCCCGCCCTCCTAAAACATAAGAAGGGCGCACCATGAGCGGGTATCCAATTCTTTGAGCTATTTCAACAGCTTCATCCAGGTTACTGGCCATTCCTGATGCAGGTTGTGGTATGTCAAGTTTTTGCATTATCTGCCTGAAGCGGTCCCTGTCTTCTGCCAGATCAATTGTGTCGGGGCTTGTCCCAATAATTTTAACTCCGTTTGCTTCAAGCTCAACGGCAATGTTTAAAGGGGTCTGGCCACCAAATTGAACAATTATTCCCGAGGGTTTCTCTTTTTCATAAATACTAAGTACATCTTCTACCGTCAGAGGTTCAAAATATAATTTATCCGAAGTGTCGTAGTCAGTTGAGACAGTTTCAGGGTTACAGTTAACCATTATTGATTCATATCCTGCATCACGTATTGCAAAGGCAGCATGGACACAGCAATAATCAAATTCTATACCCTGGCCGATACGGTTTGGCCCGCCGCCCAGAACCATTATTTTGGTTTTTTCGGAAATTTTGTTTTTGTCCGGAGCGTTATAAGTTGAATAATAATAAACTGCATCTGCACCACTAACCGGCACAGGCTCCCAGGCCTCTTCAAGCCCAAGGCTTTTTCTGCGGTTACGGATATCTTTTTCGGGGATATTTAATAATTTAGCAAGGTATTTATCAGCAAATCCGTCAAGTTTTGCCCGGATAAAAATTTCATCGGGGAGGGTTGTTCCTTTATACGAGAGAATTTTTTCTTCCAGCTCAACCAGCTCTTTCATCTGTTCAATAAACCATTTTTTAATATAGGTTTTTTTATGCAGCTGGTTAATGGTTGCACCTTTGCGTAATGCTTCATATATAATATACTGGCGTTCGCTGGAAGGTTCCGATAGGAGAAGCATCAGATCAGAAAGGGATTTTTCATTATAATCTTTTGCAAAGCCAAGTCCGTAGCGGCCTGTTTCAAGTGAACGGATAGCTTTCTGGAGCGCTTCTTTATAGTTTTTTCCAATACTCATTACTTCACCGACTGCCTGCATTTGCGTACCAAGCCTATCTGTCAGCCCGTCGAATTTTTCAAAAGCCCACTTTGCAAATTTTACAACAACATAATCACCCCAGGGTCTGTATTTATCAAGAGTTCCTTCTCTCCAGTAGGGTATTTCATCAAGGGTTAGTCCTCCTGCAAGAAGTGCTGATACCAAAGCTATCGGGAAGCCTGTGGCTTTTGAAGCAAGTGCTGATGACCTGGATGTTCGTGGATTTATTTCTATAACTACAACCCGTCCCGTTTCCGGATCGTGTGCAAACTGCACATTGGTGCCTCCGATAACACCAATATCTTCTACAATCCTGTATGAATATTCCTGTAGTCTTTTTTGCAGCTCTTTTGAAATAGTCATCATAGGTGCAGTACAGAATGAGTCGCCCGTATGTACGCCGACAGCATCTACATTTTCTATAAAACAAGCTGTAATCATTTGGTTTTTTGCATCCCGGACAACTTCCAATTCAAGCTCTTCCCATCCGAGGACCGACTCCTCAACTAAAATCTGCCCTACCATGCTGGCAGCAATTCCTCTGGCAGCAATAGTTCTCAGCTCTTCAATGTTATATACCAATCCGCCTCCGGTGCCTCCCATAGTGTAGGCAGGTCTGATTACTACCGGATAGCCAAGTTTTTCGGCAACCATTTCTGCATCACTAACTGTTGTAACAGCAGTACTCCCGGGCACTTCTATTCCTAACCGGGCCATAGAGTTTTTAAACTCGGTGCGGTCTTCCCCCTTCTCTATTGCTTCCAGGTTTACTCCAATTACCTCCACCCCATATTTGTCAAGAACTCCTTTTTTGGCAAGCTGTAATGATAGGTTAAGAGCTGTTTGTCCTCCCAGGTTTGGTAAAAGAGCATCAGGTCGTTCTTTTTCAATGATCTCTGTAAGGGCATATTCGTTAAGGGGTTCAATATATGTAAAGTCTGCCATCTCAGGATCGGTCATAATAGTAGCAGGGTTGGAATTTACCAGGACAATTTGATAACCAAGTGAACGAAGAGCTTTACAGGCTTGTGTGCCGGAATAGTCAAACTCACATGCTTGTCCGATAACTATGGGTCCTGATCCAATGATTAAAATTTTGTTGAGGTCTTCCCGCTTAGGCATAGAAATAATTTTAAAATGAATTTCTTACAAAAATGCCCTTTAATTTTTTAATATGATCAACAGAAAACAAAAAAAGCAGTGATTTCAGGATAATTTATTTTTTACTCCCGAAAGCAGGCCGCAGGCCGCATTAATATCTTCCCCGCGGGAGGCTCTTATAGTTGTCAGTATACCTTTGCGGTTCAGCTGGTTTTTAAAATTTTCGATTGTCTCCTTCTTTGGGCTTTTAAAGTCAGATCCCGGTATAGGATGAAATTTGATCAGATTTACCCGGCATTTTAAACCGGAAAGTAATTTTGAAAGCTCCTTAACATGTATTGGAGAATCGTTAAATCCTTCGAAAAGAATATATTCAAAAGAGACTCGTCGCTGCCTTCCAAAATCCCATTTTTTGATCTCTGAAATTATATCTTCTATTGGGTATTTTACCTGAACAGGCATCAGTTTTTGTCTTTCCGTATTAAAAGGGGTATGGAGGCTTACAGCCAGGTGAGCTTCACTTTTTTCAAGAAATCTGATCATGGCAGGAATGATGCCAACGGTAGAAACTGTAATTCTGCGGGGGCTCATTGCAAATCCCCAGCCGGAAGTCAGGATTTCAATACTTTTAAGAACTTCACCGGGATTGTCCAAAGGCTCTCCCATTCCCATAAATACAATATTGGAGACACTATCAGATTCATGAATGCTTTTTACCTGGTTCAGTATCTCACCTGCAGACAGATTTCCCCGGAATCCCTCTCTGGCAGTCATGCAAAAAACACACCCCATCCTGCATCCTGCCTGTGTGCTTACACATACTGTTATTCGCTCCCTGTCGGGAATCATTGCTGTTTCAACATGGTTATTCCCGGAAACAGGGAAAAGATACTTTTTTGTTCCGTCACTGCCGGTTTCAAATTTAACCGGAGGTGTTATTCCTGTTTCATATAATTCATTCAGCAACTCCCTGGTCTTTTTAGAAAGATTTGTCATTTCGTCGATTGACGATATGTTTTTTTTATATAGCCAGTCAGCAATCTGTTTGGAGGTGAATTTTGGCAGTCCCTCTCTTTCAATTATCTTCTGAAGCTCTGTAAGAGTCATTCCAAGAAGTCTTCCCTTCATAATAAATAATTTCAGGCAAAGATAGATTAAAACAAAAAGGTAATATCTTAAAGGGGAACTTAATTGAACCTTTTTAATATTTAGCAGAAATTATATTATAC
>CAZLZJ010000092.1:0-5758 GCA_964563975.1 uncultured Prolixibacteraceae bacterium | reverse complement strand
TGCCTGCTGTTTGGGAAACGGTATTTATTGTGATATCTTTGAGTAAGAAAAATGAACTGCAATTCATTAGGGTCATAATTACAATATTAATTTTTAAAATTGAAGAAATGGCAACAAAGAAAAAAATTACCAAAGTCGGAGGTGACGACTCCTCTGCTGACGAAAAGGTTGTTAATTCATCCGGAACCGAAACTTTTGTAGCAAGTCCCGAAAGTAAGGCAAAAGCTAAACAGTTACGCCTTTTTGCTTTTTTAGCCTGGATTATAGCTATTGCGGGTCAAATATTTGCAATTTTAAAATTACTTCATGATGAAACTCTTGTTTATTTAATTGTTGCTATTGTTATAATTCTGGCGCTGGCTATTACGGGTTCCATGCTTTGGAAAAAGGCTAACAGGCTGGATCCGGCGTCTGAAAAAGAAAAAGTTAAGTTTTTTATTCAAAATCAGCTTGGTGCAATAATGGGTGTACTTGCTTTTTTGCCCCTGGTTATTTTTATTTTCACAAATAAAAATTTGAGTAAACAGACAAAAGGTATAGCCGGGACGATTGCTGTAGTGGCTCTGCTGATAGCAGGTATAACAGGTGTTGATTTTAATCCGGCTTCTATTGAACAATATACAGAACAGACTAAGGAGGTTGAAATTTTAAATGAAGGCTTTAATAATGTGTTCTGGACTCCTTCCGGCACAAGATATCACCTTTATCAGGATTGTTCTTATATAAATACCGACAGAACCTCTGAAATATTTGAAGGAACTGTTGCCAATGCAAGAGAGCTTAAAAATATTACTGAGCTTTGCAGTCGCTGTCGTGAAAGATCAATGAAGGCGAAAGGCATTACTGAAAGTGACCTTAAGTCAAAGCTGACCGAGGAGATTTCAAAAATTATAGAGTAAAACAGTTTTTCAATCGTACCCCGGGCCTTATTTTATTGAAGAACCACTTTTAAATATACAAACCTGTTATTGTTTCTGCAGGAAATTTCAAAATCCTTTTTAATGATTTTAAATAAAATTAGTAGAAGATAAAAAGGTATTTATGTATAAATTGATTATCTTTGTATTGGAGATCAAGAAATATTAGAATTATGGAAAAAAGTGGATTATATCCGGAAGTAACTCAAAAATTAAGAGATAAAAGAGCATCACTGGCTCCGGAAATCATGAATGCATGGAGTCATTTCAGTAAAACGACTTTTGAAAAGGGAGCTCTTCCTGAGAAGACCAAACAGTTGATCGCTGTTGCAGTAGCCCATGTTACCCAATGTCCTTACTGTATTCGGTCACATACTAAAATTGCTTTACGAAAAGGAGCAAGCAAGGAAGAGATTATGGAAGCTATCTGGGTTGCAGCAGAAATGCGTGCCGGAGGTGCATATGCTCATGCATCTATTGCTTTGGACGAGATGGAAAAACAATTTTAATTTAGAGAAAAGATGAAAGAGAGATTAAATTATGCAGAAAGTGCCCCGGGTGCATTAAAAGGGATGCTCGAACTTGAAAAGTTTGTGCATAACTCAGGGCTTGAACGGCCTCTTTATGAGTTAGTGAAAACCAGGGCTTCGCAACTAAATGGTTGTGCTTTTTGTCTTGATATGCACACCAAGGATGCAAGGAAAGCAGGAGAAACAGAACAACGCTTATATGCATTAAACGCCTGGCGTGAAACACCTTTTTATACCGGGCGTGAACGTGCTGCACTTGCCTGGACTGAAGCTTTAACTTTAATTTCCGGGAATGATGTTCCTGACTCATTGTATAAGGCAACTAAGGAATATTTTTCTGAACAGGAAATTGTTGCCCTGACAATGGCCATTATAGCCATAAATGGCTGGAACCGCCTGGCAATCAGTTTCAGAACTGTTCCGGGAAGTTATAATCCGGAATAAAAAATTAAAATGAGGGGATTTAAAATAAAAAGGATTTACGATGACCCTTCAGATGACGACGGCTATCGTATTTTGGTTGACCGCCTTTGGCCTCGTGGTATTTCCAAAGCAGAATCAGCTCTTGATGAATGGAATAGGGAAATTGCTCCGTCGCCTGAGTTGAGAAAATGGTTTGACCATAAAAAAGAGCGTTTTGAAGAGTTTTCTTTGAGGTATCGCTTAGAGCTAAAAGATAAAAAAGAGCAGCTCGATAAACTCAGGCAAAAGGCTCAAAGTGATTCTGTATGTTTGCTGTATGCAGCAAAAGATCCGGAAATAAATCAAGCAGTCATTCTCAAAGAAGTTCTGGAAGAGGAGGTAAGTTAAAATCATTTTAATATTTATTGGAATAGACCTTAACCGACGATGTATTTGACTCCTTCACCTCGATATATTTGACTTTTATCCGTTGGTTGTCAAAAAGCTCTATTGCCTTGTCAAGGATTATTTCGCCAATATGTTCCGAAGTGGGACTTTTTTTTGTAATGAAATATTTTTGGTTATTTTTTTTAAAGAATGTCAGCATCGGATCGTTTTCCCATATAATAGTTGTGTGGTCAAGATATTTGTCAATCCATTTTTTCAGTGGTTTTAACTCATTAAAGTCGATCAGCATATCTTTTTCATCTAGTTCATGGCCATGCAAAGTAATAATAACACGCCACATATGTCCGTGATAATTAATGCATTTTCCCGAATAATTTTTTATTAACCGGTGCGCTGCTTCGAATTGAAACTCCTTGCTTAGCTCATATTTTATTTTTTTCTTACTGCACCCCATAACATTATATGTAATCTTGGTGAAAAATTAAATCCCCGGGTTACTATTTTATCTACCATTTCCGGCTTTAACTGCGATTTTAATGTAACTCCTTCCAGCCCAACATAAGTTTTGTTTTTGTCAATTCTAAATTCCTGAACTGTTTTTTCAATTTCATCAAGGTCCTTTTCAACACTGCAAATAAACTTAAAAATACTAAAGTTTTGCTCCGACCAATATCTTAATGCTTCAGTATTCAATTTTTGTCCCGAATTACTTAATTTGGGGGATACAACCCAATTAAACGAACTGACAATATTTTTGTTCATTGCTTCCCTTTGAATCAGGGTTCCGTCTTTCAGTTTGATTTTTAAAGGTTTTTCGGGAATGAGCGTTCCATTGGTTTCTGCATGGTATTCAAAACCGGAGTCTGTAATCTTATCGAGTCTGAAAAGTACCGGTTCGCCACCGGTGAAAATAATCTGTTTGATACCCCGGCTTTTGATTATTTTTTTTAACTCATCTGCCGAATACCATTTATGGTGCCCTGAATCTTTATACCAGGTATATTTTGTATCGCACCATATGCAGTTGAGGTTACAAAATTGGAAACGTATAAATAGCGCTCTGAGGCCTGTATGATTACCTTCCCCCTGGATCGATTCGAAAATTTCCGATACCGGGAATAAATATTCCATTTTTTAATTTTTATTCTTACTTAATGATTTTTTTGAAATTTTTTAAGAATTCATAATATCCGTTTTTCCTGAGTTTACACGCGGGGCACTCACCGCAACCCCGCCCCCAGTCATTTAAAGTCTCAACTCCATTGTAACAGGTCAGGGTTAGCTCATTTAAAGTTTTCAGCTCTCCTGCTTCATCAGCCATTTTAAATGTTTCAGCTTTGGTAAGCCACATCAATGGTGTATGAATATATACCGGGAGGTCAAGGCCTAACGATAACTCAACTGCTTTTGTGCGTATATAATTATCATGACAATCAGGATATCCTGAATAATCAGTCTGACAAGTTCCCGTTACAAGATGGATATGTTTTTCACCTTTGTTAAATGCATGATTAGCTGCAACAGTCAGAAATATTCCGTTTCTGTTTGGAATAAAACTGGCAGGAAGACTTTCTGCAACGGGATGATGGGTGCTATGGTCTCCATCGTTCAGTAAAGTGCTTGTTGCAATAGATTGAAATAGATTCTCAATATTATAAATGAAATGAGGAATTTGAAATTGATTGGCTATTTTTTCAGCATAAATTAACTCCTTTTTATGCCGCTGACCGTAATTTATAGTAATTGCTTCCGATTTTGAGAAATATTTTAATGACCAAAGCAGGCAAGTAAATGAATCCTGGCCTCCCGATAATAATATATATGCACTATCTGACTTTGTACTTATCATATTATGCGTTTTCAATTTTTTTTCCATGAATTGCTTTTACCGTTGTATGAATATTTCCCCTTACATTGAAATCGGCCAATACACGCATATATTTGGGATGAAGCAAATTTACAAGGTCGTCCAGCACTATATTGGCGACATCTTCATGAAATATCCCTTTATCTCTGAAACTGTTGATATACAATTTAAGACTTTTCAACTCAACACAGTATTCGTCAGGCTGGTATTCAATAAAAAGGGTTGCAAAATCAGGAAACCCCGAGATTGGACATAAACAGGTAAATTCAGGAATCGTAAATTCAATTGTATAATCTCTTTTTCTGTTTCTGTTCTCAAACTTTTCCAGCCGATTTTCACGGATCATTTTTGTACCATATTTTTCTTTCATAGTGTATGCAAAATTATAATTAAATTATGGTTCACCTGACTAACGTCTG
This sequence comes from uncultured Prolixibacteraceae bacterium, assembly GCA_964563975.1. Classification (GTDB taxonomy): domain Bacteria; phylum Bacteroidota; class Bacteroidia; order Bacteroidales; family Prolixibacteraceae; genus JAAYJR01. The sequence continues at coordinate 1,215 of CAZLZJ010000092.1, read as the reverse complement.
TTTTTTCTTATACAAACTATAAATTTTCAGTTTTAAAAAATATTGATATCCGGTAAAATAAAAGTTTAATTGTGAGCTATACACAAGGCATAAATTGTGATTATTTGGGCTGTCTTTTTATATTTACTGTGATATTTTTTAGCTTATACCGATTGAAACCATTTGTAAAGCTGATAATTTTTATACCTTGCATAACCTCTGTTTTCAGGATCTTCAGGAAGGCCGATATAATGTTTATAAAAGTTGACAACCCGTGTAAAATCATCACTATACAATTTCTGATTTCTGGGGATGACCATTACTCTGTGTTGCACACCCGAGCTACTTTCGAATGATGAATAGGTTCCAAGGTAACCTGCACGGCACTCTATACCCGTATCGAGTGTTGTTCTGCCTGCATAAGAATTTATCAATCCTCTTATAAGAAATTTTTTTATTTCTGCCATAGACCTGGTAAAAGTTTTTTCCTTATCATTTACAGGGAAAAATTTTCGGTCGGCATTGTAATATTTTTGAACAAATGAGCTGTTGACAGTGATTTTAAAAGTGTCTGTATCCTGATGTGTTCCAAATGTTTTTTGACGAAATTCCGGTGTCTGCATAACTTTGTAAAGGGTGTTATAATATGCCCTGGTAAAGACACATCCCCATACCCAAATATAACCGTTATCAGCAAAAGCTTTTTTAAAGTTCTTCCAGTCGGCGTCATTCATATTTGATACAAAAAAGTCTTTGTGCCTGCCGTCTTTATCCCAGGGGTCCCTTATGCGATATTTGGCTCCTCCGTATTTGAATTCATCTCTTTCATAAGAATTTACCAGAATGGGACCGCCTATCCATCCATGTCCCAGAATGCTGAGTTCACTAACAGTTTCAGGTTCACTGCTTCCTATGTTGATTATATAATTATATACATCAGTAATTGAAATCACATTTGTTTCCTGTTTCTTGAACTCTGTACCGCTATAATGGATTCTGTGATTAATTGCATCATAAGATTTTTCAAGAATCCAGTTTCTTTGACGGCCATCATAGATATTTCTTTCCAATTTACCGTTTTTAATGTCAAACCTGATAAATACTACTTCAGGGTCATTATTCCATGAAGGATTGTGCTGCAGAATAAATTTTCTTCTGTTATCTGCAAAATGGGCAAAATTTGTACCTCCTTTGTTGTATTCATATCCGGCAACCAAAATAATATATCGTTTCATA
>CAZLZJ010000091.1:0-6154 GCA_964563975.1 uncultured Prolixibacteraceae bacterium | reverse complement strand
TTTGAAATAAAGTATTATCAAAAATTATTCCGAATTTTAAAATTCTTATTAGATTAGTTCTTTCTTTTATTTTTGAAAAAAAATTAATTAAGTTATATGATAAAATATATCGGAGCCCATGTTAGTGCAGCAGGAGGAGTTGAGAATGCCCCATTGAACGCACACAGGATCGGAGCAACTGCTTTTGCGTTTTTTACAAAAAACCAGCGTCAATGGCAGGTAAAGCCTTTAACTGAGGAGAGTATAAAACTTTTTAAGAAGAATTGCCGGGAATATGGTTATGATCCATCCCGGATACTTCCTCACGACAGTTACCTTATTAATTTGGGTCATCCTGAAAAAGAGGCGCTTGAAAAATCAAGGAGAGCTTTTTTCGTTGAGATGCAGCGTTGTGAGCAGCTTGGTCTTGACAGATTAAATTTTCATCCCGGAAGTCATCTTAACCAAATTAGTGAGGATGAGTGTATATCGATAATTGCTGAATCAATAAATTCAGCTCTTGAAAATAGTTCCGGAGTTACTGCAGTAATTGAAAATACGGCAGGGCAGGGCACTAACCTTGGGTACTCATTTTTACAGATCAGTCAGATAATTGAACAGGTGAACGACAAGAGCAGGGTAGGAGTTTGCATAGACACAAGCCATGCTTTTGCCGCAGGTTATGATATTTCATCAAAAGAGGGATTTGACCGGGTATTTGATGAATTTGAAAAATTGATCGGTTTCAAATACCTCAGGGGGATGCACTTCAATGACTCTAAAAAGGAGCTGGGATCCAGAGTTGACAGGCATGCCAGTTTAGGAAAAGGATTGTTGGGGAGTGATATTTTCAGATTTATCATGAATGATAAAAGGTTCGACGGGATCCCCCTGATTTTAGAGACACCCGATGAAAGTTTGTGGCCTGCAGAAATACTGTTTTTAAAAAGCCTTATTAAACCGGCTTCTTAATAAAATGTTTATTTGCTCCTTTTTCTATTTTTATCACCGTTTATCGCTATTAAACAGATAGTTCAAGACTATTCAGTTCATTATTAATTATTTTCATTTCTTCAGCAGAGATTTTTATATCAACTGCTGCTGCATTTTCAGTTACCTGCCGGGCATTTCTTGCTCCTGCCAGTACGCAGGTAATTCCTTTTTGACTGAGGGTCCATTTTAGCACTAACTGGGCAATAGTAATATTCTTAGCATCTGCAACAGGTTTTATTTTATTCAGGAAGTTATTTATCAATGACCGGTTAGGTTCTTTAAAAAATGGAGTTGACGGCCGGTGATCTCCATCCTTAAAGGGATAATCTGCTGTTATTTTGCCGGTAAGGATTCCTCTTTGCATTGGGCTGTAAGCTATAATGGCTTTATTGTTTTTAATGCAGAATGGCACAAGTTCCTTTTCAATATCTCTCAGTACCATACTATATGGCATCTGGTTTGAAGCCAAATTAAAATATTTGCAGGCTTCAGAGAATTGCTCCACAGTATAGTTGCAAACTCCTCCTGCTTTGATTTTACCTTTTTCTTTTAAAATTGCCAGCGCTTCCATTGTCTCTTCAATTGCAGTGCTGTTGTCGGGCCAGTGCTGCTGATACAGGTCAATAACGTCTACGCCAAGTCTTTTCAGAGAGTCTTCGCACTCTTTAATAATACTCTCTTTTTTGCCGACACGATAAACAGACAGCTCCCTTCCTTTGTTGTCCTTTGTTTTTTCAAAATGCAGATGTTTTGAGGTACGGTCCCAGCACAATCCGAACTTGGTCATTATTTGTACTTTATCAGTTTTTCCTTTAATAGCTTTTCCAACCAATTTTTCACTTTGTCCGAATCCATATATGGGAGCTGTATCAATGGTGGTCATTCCAAGATCAATAGCTTTTTCAATTGCTGTTACTGCTTCTTTTTCGTCCGATCCACCCCAGAACCATCCTCCGATTGCCCAGGCGCCAAAGGCTAAGGGTGTTATTTTTATTTCTGTTCCTTGTAATGTTACTTTTTGCATGTCAACTATTTTAAATTAACTAATTGAACTCCAGTTGAAATCAGTTTGCTTACTGAACAAACTTTGCCGGAGTATTTTATTTTCAAGATTCTGCAATGCAGGGTCCTCCTTTAATATATCAAAAGCCACCTGGCGTGCAAGTTTTAGAATTTCAACATCTTTTCCGAGGTTTGCAATTTTCAGGTCAAATCCCATACCGCTTTGTTGCGTGCCTTCCAGGTCACCCGGACCGCGTAGTTTCATATCCATTTCAGCTATTTCAAATCCATCGTTGGTGCGCACCATAGTTTCTAATCTTTTTCTGCTTTCGTTGCTAATTTTGTATGATGACATCAGGATACAGTATGACTGATCTGCACCCCTGCCTACCCGTCCCCGAAGCTGATGTAATTGCGACAATCCAAATCTTTCTGCATTTTCAACTATCATTACCGATGCATTTGGGACATCGACACCCACTTCAATAACAGTTGTAGCTATCAGTATTTTTGTTTCCCCCTTTTTAAATTTTCGCATTGCACTCTCTTTTTGAGCCGATTTCATTTGCCCATGCACAATACCAATCTTCTCTTCAGGAAATATCTCTGTAATATGCCTGTATCCATCTTCCAGGTTTTTCAGGTCTATCTTTTCAGACTCTGTTATCAAAGGGTAGACAATATAAATCTGGGCACCTTTTATCAACTGTTGCTTCAGGAAGTTATAGACCTGTTTACGCTTATTATCAAAAAAGTGCATTGTCTGCACCGGCTTTCTTCCCGGTGGAAGTTCATCTATCACCGACATATCAAGATCGCCGTAAACTGTCATAGCCAGGGTCCTGGGGATGGGTGTTGCTGTCATTACCAGAACATGGGGGGGAATAAAATCATTTTTTTGCCATAGCTTTGCGCGCTGAGCCACTCCAAAACGATGTTGTTCATCAATAACTACAAGCCCCAGTTTACTGAAATTAACCGTATCCTCAATCAGTGCATGGGTGCCCGTAAGTATTTGCAGTCTCCCTGTTATCAAACCCTCATGAATCTCTTTTCTTTCACTTGCTTTTGTTGATCCTGTCAGCAGTGCAGTTTCAATATTCATGCCTTCCAAGAACTTTGCAATAGATTTAAAATGCTGTTGAGCAAGTATTTCCGTAGGAGCCATCAGGCAAGCCTGAAAGCCATTATCAATTGCCAGCAGCATAGTCATTAGCGCAACCAATGTTTTTCCGCTTCCAACATCCCCCTGCAACAGGCGGTTCATTTGAATTTTCCTGTTCAAATCACGGCGGATCTCTTTAATTACCTTTTTTTGGGCATCGGTTAGCTTAAAAGGGAGAAAGCTTTTATAAAAAGTATTGAAGTTATATCCTACTTTTTCAAACCTGTAACCTTTAAATTTATTTTCACGGTTATGTTTTATTGATAATATTTTCAGCTGAATAAAAAACAGCTCTTCAAATTTAAGTCTGAAAGTTGCATTCTTAAGCTCATAACTATTTTCAGGTTTATGGATGGCTGTCAATGCATATTCCAATGAGACAAGTTTTAGTTTTTTCACTAAGGCAGGGGGCAGTGTTTCTTTAATTTTTCCCTTGGCCAGATTTATAAGTGTAAGCTGTAACTTATTTATAGCCTTGGAATTTAAAAATTTATTTTTCATATTTTCCGTGGTAACATAATAACCCCGGAAAATACCCGATGGTTTTAATAACTTTTCTTCACTATTTTCAATTTCAGGATGAACCACATTGATCCGGCCGTTAAATTCGGTTGGTTTACCAAAAATTATATACTCTTTATCTTTTTTAAGATTATCCGAATGCCATTTTATATTTTTAAACCATACAAGATCAATATTTCCCGTACTGTCATAAAATATTGCTGTCAGCCGCTGTTTGTTGCCTGTGCCGATTGTTTCGACTGATTGGATTTTGCCTTTTGTCTGTATATGAGGCATTTGTGGGTGAATTTCAGAAATTTTATAAAACTTTGTCCGGTCTATATATTTATAGGGAAAATAGTATATCAGATCGCCAAAAGTTTTAATTTTTAATTCCTTTGCGAGCAGCTCTGCCCTTTTAGGGCCAACCCCGGGCAGATATTTTATGTCCTGATCTAAAAATTCCGGCATGTAACAAATATACTGAAACTTTAATTTTCAGCCATGATTCTTTTTATTCCGATATTAAAACAGATAAAGATAATTGTCGTTACCGGACTGATAAGATTGAGAAAGGCAGGGGAGGAACTTTTTAAAATAATTCAGTTTAAATAATTTATTGTTTATATTTTCGTTTTTGAAGTATTACAAAAGTGGTATGAAACGAGCATATATTAATTTTTTATTTGCAATATGCATATTGCCGGTTGCTACAATATTTTCATTTGGACAGCGTAGTAACGGATTGACAATCGTGGGAACAGTGACAGTTCAGGAAGGTACTGCAGATAATGCTGTTATTCAAATGTTTCGTGACGGGCACAGGCTTGATAATTATGGGATTGGTGCAAGCGGACAATATAAAATAGAGTTAAACTACAATCATGAGTTTACACTTATATTTTTTTCATCGGGAAATTTTCCCCAAAAGATAGTTGTCAATACAAAAGTCTCTTCAGATGTTCTTCAGCGAAATCCACTTTTCCCTCCCTTTACCGTTAACATCAATCTTTTTACTGAGATTGAGGGTATCGACCGCACATTCTCGGAAAATACTGTTCTTAAGATATATTACAGCGAAAGCGTTGATAATTTTATTTCTGACCTGTATTATAATGATGCACAAATAAAGCATCTTATAGATCAGGCAATTCTTCAGTCGAAATTGATTGATAAAGAGTCAAATTATCTTGCAATGTTGACCAAGGCAGAACTTGCGGAGCTGAAAAAGGAGTATGACCAGCTCATTAAAGAGGCAGAGGCTGAATATAAGAATGAACAATTTTTAAATGCATTAGATGGTTACCAGGCTGCAAGCCAGATTTTTCCGAAAGAGCAATATCCACGTGACAGGATTGCAGAAATAAATGATCTTTTAGGGATGCTTATGGTTGCCAATGAGAGGGAAAAAGCATTGGCAGAACGATTGGAAACACTTATTCAGCAAGGTGATGGTCATTTTGATCAAAAGGAGTACGAGGAGGCAAAAAACTCTTATCAAAGAGCTTTGTCTGTCAGCCCGGGGCACACTCATGCAACCCGAAGGATTGAAGAGATAAATAAAATACTGAAACAACTTATTATTGATCGTGAATATGATAATTTGATAACCTCGGCAGATAATGCTTTTAAAGAAGTTTTATATGTGGAAGCCGGGAAGGTATACAGGCAGGCTCTTCAGCTGAAACCCGATGAGTCATGGCCAAAGCAGAGGATTGATGAGATAGAGAAGATAATGCAGCAACAAACGGCAGATGCCGAAAAACAAAAAAATTATGAAGAATCTATTTTTCAGGCAGAGCTGATGTTTCAAAAGCAGTTTTACGACAGGGCAATTTCATTTTATGAAAATGCATTGATTTACAAGCCGGAAGATTCATTAGCTACAACAAAAATAGCAGAGATAAAAGAGCTGATGGCAGAATTAGCAAATAAAACATTGTACGATAAACTTATTGCTACGGCTAACAGGGCATATGACAGGAAAAGATATGATGAAGCATTAGAGCCTTATAAGCAGGCATCGGGGATATTCCCCGAAGAGGAGTGGCCAAGGAAGCAAATTGAAAATATTAACACTATTCTGAATGCTGAAAAGAGTTTTAATGAATTGATTGGCAGGGCAGATATTGCTTTTACGGAACAGAAATATCCGGAGTCGAAATCTTTTTATGAGCAAGCTTTGGAAATTCGTTCGGGCGATAAATATGCACAAGGACGGATAGCAGAGATAAATGGGATATTGAGCAAAACAGAACAGCTTGAACAGCGGTATAGAGATATTGTTGGCCGGGCAGACGGGTTGTTTGAAGAGAAAAAGTACAATGAATCAAAAGCTGCTTTTATAGAAGCAGGGAAACTAAAACCTTCAGAAACTTATCCGCCCGAGATGATCTTAAAAATTGATTTGGCCATAGAAGAGCAAAACCGCATGCTGGCAGAACAAAAGGCAGCAGAGGAAGCAGCTAAGCTTGCAGCGGAGCAGGCTCGCCTTGCTGCCTTGCAGGCAGAGAA
>CAZLZJ010000090.1:0-6191 GCA_964563975.1 uncultured Prolixibacteraceae bacterium | reverse complement strand
AAAGTTCTAAATTATTTAAAATTTACTTTATGGAAAATGTATCTAAACAAGTCGGAACTAACCGACTATCTAAGAAACACTTATTAAGAATTAAAATGGCGTTAATGCTGTTTTTATTCTGCCTGGGCACAGCAAATGCATCACAACTTTTCAGCGGACAAGGTTCAGTTTCAGGTAAAATAACCGATACTGACGGACAACCACTTCCCGGTGTTACAGTTATGATTAAAGGAACCACACAGGGAACTGTCACTGACGTAGACGGTAATTATACACTTGCTAATGTTCCTTCAAATGCCACCCTCATATACTCATTTGTTGGAATGAGATCCCAGGAGATCATTGTTGGAAACCAGACAAACATTAACGTAACTCTTGTAACAGACGTAATAGGACTTGAAGAAGTTGTTGCAGTAGGTTATGGGGTTCAGAAAAAAGTCAATCTTACCGGATCAGTGGCAAGTGTCAGCACTGAACAGCTTCAGGCAAGAAATGTAACAAAATCTTCACTTCTGTTGCAAGGTGCAATGAGTGGTATTCAGGTAAGACAATCATCAGGTAACCCTACTGAAGACGGAGCTTCACTGCTTATCAGGGGACAGGGAACCTTTAGTGGCGCCGGAACTGCCCCTCTGATTCTTGTGGATGGTATTGAGTCCGGACTCGACAATTTGGACCCGGATGACATTGCCAGCGTTTCTATATTGAAGGATGCCTCTTCGGCAGCTATTTACGGATCAAAAGCTGCAAATGGTGTTATTCTGGTTACAACGAAAAGTGGAGAATCAGGAAAACCGGTTATAAGGATCCACTCTTCATTCAGTAAAACTGTTCCAACCATGATCCCCGAAATGGTAAATTCATGGGAATATGCTGAAATAGTAAATGAAGCTTATACTAATATGGGGCAGGCTCCAAGGTACAGTGCAGAACAGATCCAAAAATTTAAAGCAGGAAATGATCCTGCATATCCGAATTTTGACCACATTGATTATCTTTTTAGCTCAGGGCGCGGCTTTCAGCATAAACATTCAGTTGGCATCCAGGGTGGAACAAAAGAGACACAATATCTGTTTTCTGCAGGTTTTTATGACAAACAGGGTATAGTTAAAAAAACTTACAACGACAGATATGACCTCAGGCTTAACCTTGATTCAAAATTAAATGATGATCTTAAAGTAAGTGTCAAACTTTTTGGATATTTAGACAACAATGAGCAGCCAACCGGAAGTGGATTAGCCGGAGTAGGTGGGATTGTAAGAGGTGCTATGAGAAATGCAAATTCCATTCCCGGATTTACCGAAGATGGCTACTACGGTCGTAATGAAAGTTTACATCCTGAGGCTGACCTGAATTCAAAAAGTTTCATGCATAATTATACGTCCTATTTTTATGGAAATACCGAAGTTTCATGGGAAATTGTAAATAATCTGACTCTTACCGGACAGGCAGGTTATACTTTGGCCAATTCACAATATAAAGGCTTCGTCAGTTCATATAAAGTTACACCTGATTACGGAGTTGACCTTAACAGTTTAACAACATCATGGGGTAAAAGCGATGCTTTAACTACACAGGCCATTGCCAATTACAACAACACATGGGGCAGCCACTCCATCAATGTGTTAGGCGGTGTTTCCGGGCAGGCCTATACTTACAACGGTATCAGCGCTTTTCGTGATGACCTGCCAAGTAATGATATCCATGAAATCAATGCAGGATCAACCGCACGCGGCACACAGGGAGGATCTGCCACAAGAAATACTCTTGCATCATTCTTCGGAAGAGCAAATTATGATTTCCGCGGTAAATATCTGTTAGAAACTAATTTTAGATATGACGGATCTTCAAGATTCCCCAAAGGAAATAAATTTGGCTTCTTTCCATCTTTTTCGGCAGCCTGGAGAATATCAGAAGAAGGATTTTTTCCGCAATCCGGTACAGTTACAAACCTGAAGTTGCGTGGTTCATGGGGAGAATTGGGTAACCAAGCGATCGGCAACTATCCATATCAGGATCTTATTGCTTTGGGGCAAAATTATCCGTTTGGAAATGAGATGGCTCCCGGTGCTGCAGTAAATACTGTTTCCAACAAAGAAATAAGATGGGAAACCACCACTATCTCCAATGTCGGAATCGATGTCGGACTATTTGATAATAAAGTGGAGTTTATAGCAGATTATTTCATTAAAAAAACATCAGATATTCTTTACAATGTTTCTGTTTCCAAAATGTTAGGTGCTTCTCCTTCTGCAACAAATGCCGGAGAGGTTGAAAACAGAGGATGGGACTTCAATCTTGCATACAGAAATAAAACCGGTGATTTTTCATATGGTATTTCCGGTGTTCTTTCATTTGTCAACAATAAGGTCCTTAAACTTTACGGAGATCTGGAACAAGACATAAACACAGGGCTCTTTATTGGTTATCCGATTGGAAGTTCTTTTGGCTACAAGTCTGACGGCCTGATTAAAGATGAAGCCGAGCTTGCAAATCTTCCTACACAGCCATTTGATCTTCTGGCAACACCCGGAGGAATTAAATACTTAGATTTAAGTGGTCCTGACGGTAAACCTGACGGAGTGGTAAACTCCGGTTATGACAGGACAGTTATTGGCAAACCCTTACCTATTACTACTTACGGCATCACCCTTAACGGAGGGTATAAAAATCTTACTGTAAGCATGCTGTTCCAGGGTGAAGGTGGCAGAATAGCAATGAATAATATTGAGCACTTCTTCCCTCTCGACAATAATGGAAATATACAAAGAGAAGCTTACGAAAACAGGTGGACTGAAGCAAACCCAAATGTCAATGCCTCATATCCAAGAATGGTTATCACCACAACCGACTTCTACCGTCAAAACCCGGTTGATTACTGGTTCAGGGATGCCACCTTCATCAGGCTTAAAAACCTTCAGGTTTCATACAACTTACCTGACAATTTCCTGAATAACCTTTCAATAGGTAAAGCAAGGCTATATGTAACCGGTGAAAACCTGTTTACATTAACCAAGTATTATAAAGGCTACGACCCTGAAATGGCAGTAGGTGGAACAAGAAGATTCTTCCCACTCTTAAAGCTCTACTCAGTGGGTGTTGAAATTAATTTTTAAAAAATTAAAAAAATAATCTTATGAAACTATTTAATAAATTAAGTTTGTTCTTAGCCGTTTTTTCAATTCTTTTATTAGGACAAACAGGATGTGAACAATTTCTGGATGAACAACCACTGACAGATCTATCAGAAGCTGCCTTTTGGAAAAATGAAAATCATGCCATGCTGGCGCTGACCGGTTGTTATCAAATGAGCAATATTGGAAATAACTCTTACAATAATGAATATCTGATAATGGAAAGTATGACAGACAATGCAGGTTATAAGCACGGCTCCGTAGGAGTTATCTATTCAGGATATGTAAGAGAAGGAGACACACAGCTTGTGACAGCTGTCTGGAACAGAAGCTATAAAACAATATTCAAATGTAACTACTTTCTTGAAAGTATCGATCAGGTTGAAATGGATGCAGCAAAAAAGGCTGAATATATAGCTGAAGTCAGATTCATCAGAGCTTACGAATACTTTTACCTTTCAGCCTTTCACGGTGCAGTTCCTCTTATAACAAAAGTACTGACGATTGAAGAGGCAAATACTCAAAGCAGAACACCTCTAAGCACCGTTCAGGATTTTATCGTCGATGAATTAACTGCATGTGCATCTGATCTGCCGGCTGAACGGCCGGATGCCGAAAGAGGCAGAATCGTAAGAGCTGCTGCTTATGGAATTAAAGGCAGAACATTGATGCAACAGAAAAAATGGGGTGATGCAGCTGCTGCATTTAAATCGGCTATAGATTTAGGAGTGCATGAAATAGACCCGCGTTACAAAGAACTCTTTGAAGAAAGAGGGGAAAACAATAAAGAGAACATTCTGTTCACCAACTGTATTGCCGGACTTTATCCAAATCAACAAAACCAGAGAAATTATCATCCCGACTTTTTTGGCGGATACTCGGAAAGCTTCCTCTATCAAAATCTGATTGATGCTTTCCCGATGAATGATGGCCTGCCAATAGATGAATCACCTCTCTATGATCCTGAAAATCCATTTGACAACCGCGATCCAAGACTATATGCAAGTATATTTTTACCATTTTACACTGAATTCCGTGGTAAAATTTATGATCCTACAACTGAATTGGAAAGTCTTGTCGGAGCAACCGGTTACGGACAGAAAAAAATGGTTACTGAAGACTATGACGGAGATGCAGGTTCATCAGGCGACAATATCATTCGGATGCGCTATGCAGAAATTCTACTTGGCTATCTTGAATCAAAGTTGGAAGCAGGTGATGTTATTACTCAAAGCTTACTTGATGAAACCATCAATAAAGTAAGAGGAAGAGCAGCCATTAATATGCCTCCTGTTACAGAGACCGATGCTGCAAAATTGCGTGAAATAGTCCGTAATGAAAGACGCATTGAATTCACACAGGAACATTTTATCAGATGGTGGGATATCCGCAGATGGGGAATATTCGTAGAGCGCGTAAACAGAAAATTTTACGGATTAAAACTAACTGATGATCCGGATAACTATACAAAATTTGCAGTTGAAAAAACAGGTAAATATCGCGGACATAAAATTGTTCTCGATAAAACAGGCAGCATCGATTCAAAATATGAATTATTGCCTATACCAATTTTTGAAATAAATATTAATCCAAGTCTGGAACAGAATCCCGGCTATTAATATTTTAATTAAGCAGACTATTTGTATATCAAACCTCCATAGGTTTAGATAAATTGCAAATAGTCTGCTTTTTTTAGTCACATAGTTATTGAAACAGTTGTTACAGAATATTTTATTGATTATTTTACAGGCTTGAATAAAAAATCCAAAAAACTCATGAAACGATTTGCAATAATTATCTTCCTCACCATTGTATCAAGCTCCTTTATAATGTCACAAGGTATTCATCAGCCTAAGTATTGTATGTTTTACGATAACCACACAATGCCTGCCTGCCCTGATGTTGGTGAAACATTTGATGCTGAAGAGTTCACTGACAGACTTAAAGCCTGTGGGGTAGATTATCTTACATTTCACGCCCGGTGCAATTTGGGAATGGCCTACTATGATACAAAAATAGGCATAAAGCACCCATCTCTTAAGTATGATCTGTTCGGACAGCTTGCTGATGCATGCAAAAGAAAAGGAATTGCCCTGACTGCATATCTGAATGGAGGAATTAGCAGCGCAGAAAGTTTGGAACATCGCGACTGGAATACAATTTATTTCGATGGTCGTGAATACCGGGAACCCCGGATGACCCCATATGTCAGAACTATGTGCTTTAACTCTCCTTTCCGCGACCACCTGATTGCAATGGTTGAAGAGATAGCCGCCAACTACCCGGTTTCCGGATTTTTTATTGATTGTCTTCAAAATTTTCCTTGTGTCTGCCCTGTTTGTGTAAGAGAGATGAAAGAAAAAGGTATAGACTACACAAACCTGCAGGAAGTAATCAATTTTGCAGAGTTCTCAGCACTAAGGCTTTCAAAAGATATTTATGATGCAGCTACGGCAATTAATCCGAATCTGCTTATATACCACAACAACCCCGGCTATGAAGAGCAGCTAAATTTCAGCACATATTTTGAGGTAGAGTGTCTCCCTGCAGGAGCATGGGGCTATGAATATCTGCCGGTGCTTTCTCACTATATAAGAACACTTGGAGATATGCCAATATTAAATATGACAGGCAGGTTTTACAATTGGGGCGACTTTGGCGGACTAAGACCCGAAGCTGCCATTAAATCTGAATTGCTTTACGGGCTTGCAAATGGTATGAGACCAAATGTAGGCGGGCATTTTCACCCCCGGGGTGATTTGGAAAGTGCAGTCCTTGACAGGGTTGAAAAAATTTATAAAGAGTTGCAAACTATGGAACCCTGGTTTGATAATGCCAAAAATATTACCGAAATAGCTATTGTATTTCCCAGGAAAATAGGTTCTATCCGTGGTGACGCAAAACTTAAAAGCGCTGTGAGAATGCTAAGCGAACTATATCAGCAGTTTGATGTTGTAACAACCTACTCCGACTGGAGTAAATATAAAGTACTTGTAATCCCTGACGATATTGTTTTTACCGATGAAGTGACACGCCGCGTGAAGGCACACTTGGAAG
>CAZLZJ010000089.1:0-6243 GCA_964563975.1 uncultured Prolixibacteraceae bacterium | reverse complement strand
CTTGCTCAAAGAAAAAGGCTGGTCGCAAAAAGAGCTGGCCAAGCAACTGAGAAAAACCGAAAGCGAAGTTAGCAGAATGCTTTCGGGATTGCACAACTTAACATTAAAAAGCCTGGCGAAACTGGAAGCGGTTTTAGGCAACGAAATTGTTGTAACCCCCCTGGAAGCATGTAAAAAATACAAAAGTACAGAGTATGTCACCTTAAAAGTTTACGTTCCTGTGAAAATTCATGAAGATGAAAGTGTTTTGGTTGACTACGTTGAAGAAAGTAACATTGAATATCAGAAAACCTATACGAAACAGGCAGTATGAGTACCATTCATCCTGAAATGATTTCTATCTTATCTGTAAAAGTTTTCAAATCAAATTTTGAAACCGCTGATGAGTACCTCAACAAACCGGAAAAACCTTCCGGAATTGAAATAAAGCTGGGACAAAACACAGCATATAATTTAGAAGAAAAAAACATCAGAATTCGTTTACTCGTCAATTTACAAGCAACGAAGAACAAAACCGAAAAACTTGGACTTACGGCAGATTTTGGCTTTGAATTCCATATACATGTGAACAACCTTGTGCAGTTTATTATCGAAAAAAATGAAACCAAGCTAATCGACCGGAAATTAGGTGGCGTAATTAGTGGTATTGTCTATTCCACAGCCAGGGGAATAATTATGGAGCGCACGAGTACAACTTTTTTTAACACTGTTGTATTGCCGGTAATAGACCCGAATTTATTACTTGAAAACAAATAAATTCGTAAAAACAGTTTCTGCGGGGAAAATGTGCAAAAAGCAAAGAGCAACTATTTGTATTTCAAATAATTACTCTTTAACTCAGTGCCCAGAACAAGAATCGAACTTGCACGGCCTGTTACAGCCACCAGGCCCTCAACCTGGCGTGTCTACCAATTCCACCACCTGGGCGTTATATTAAAAATCACTATTTCAATAACTACACAACCTTTGTAACTTATATTTATCCGGATACAAACTATATTTCAAATTAAGTTAACTGTCCGGTTTTTATAAGCGGTGCAAATATATAAAAAAATCAACAAAAATCTGTTTGCCTGAATAACAAATACAACTCTCTCACTGAATCCTGATCTGCTCGCCGATAGTCAGCTTTTCACAATATTTACATTTTAATGAAATAGGATGAGTAGCAACTACATTAAAACAGGTTGTTACTTTTTCATGATTAGTAATGCATTGAGGATTAATGCATTTTACAATACCTTTAATCTCTTTTGGAATTTCAACAATTTTCTTTTCAACTACCTCATAATTCTTTATAATATTAAGATTTGCATGAGGAGCAATAAGTGCAATCTTGTTTATTTCATCGGTTCTGAAAAACTTATCAGAAACTTTTATTATTGCTTTGCTTCCAAGTTTTACACTTTCAAGGTTTGCACCAAAAGTAATTTGATTTTTTATTTTATCTAATCCTAAAATAGCAATAACCTTAAATAAAAAGGGAGCAGGTATATGGTCAATGACAGTGCCTTCTTTAATTGCACTTACTTTTAATTTCAATTTTCTTTTAGTCACTTTTACCATTTTCCTTATTTTAAATTCATTGTATGGGCAATAATGGCTTCACGGGTATACACTCCGTTCAAAGCCTGATTGAAATAATAAGCTTTTTCATTGGTATCAACATCAGTATGTATTTCATTAACCCTTGGCAGAGGATGTAAAATTCTCAAGTTTGATTTTGTATTCTCTAACATACTGTTCCTTAATATATAAGCATTTTTAACTTGCTCATACTCAATAGGGTCTGAAAATCTTTCTTTTTGAACTCTGGTCATATAAATTATATCGGCTTCACTAATAATATCTGAAAATTCCAAATGTTCAAAATAGCGAATATTTTTTTCACGAAGGTAAATCTTATACTCATTGGGCATCTGGAGTTCAGTTGGAGCAATAAAATTAAATATCGGATTTTCAAATTCAGACATTGCCATAAGTAAAGAGTGTACTGTCCTGCCATATTTAAGGTCACCTACCATAAAAATATTAAGATTATCAAGTGTGCCCTGTGTTTTCAGAATAGAATACATATCCAGCAGTGTCTGGGTAGGATGCTGATTTGAACCATCACCTGCATTAATTATTGGCACAGATGATATCTCGGCAGCATACCGGGCTGCTCCGTCTAAAGGATGCCTCATAATAATAAGACTGGCATATTGACTAACCATTTTGATACTGTCGTGTAAGCTTTCTCCTTTAACCGCACTTGAACTTCCGGGATCCGCAATGCCGATAATCTTTCCTCCCAAACGATTTATGGCAGCTTCAAAGCTTAACCTTGTCCGGGTTGAAGGTTCAAAAAACAGGGTTGCTACCACCCGGCCTTTAAGCAGATCCTGATCAGGATTTTTTTCAAATTCTGCAGCCAGCCTCATTATTTTCAGATATTCCTCTTTAGAATAGTCTGTTATTGAAATTAAGTCCTTCTTCATCAGATAATAAATATAAATTAATTAAGATATCAAATTCAATATACAAACTAATGATCAAAAGGCTTTTTTCAAAAGCAAAAATTTTTTTATTCCTGCAAAATAGTTCATTTGGAAATCTTTTCTGTTTTAACACCATGAAGCCGGCGAAATAGTTTTTCAATTTTTATTGCCTTTGATTCTCTTACGGAAAATTCCAATCTGCAAATATCTTCAAACCAAGTATTTATTATATTTAAATTTTCCTGTTTCAATATTCTCATTACTTCATTCATCTCATTGTAAGAGTATGTTAACCTGAAAGTAATATCTATTGTATAAGTAATGATCTCAGCATTTTCAAGTGCACCTGCCGCAGCATTTCTATATGCATTGATGAGGCCGGAGGTTCCAAGAAGAGTACCTCCGAAATATCGGATTACAACCAATAAAATATTAGTCACTTCAAAACTTTGGAGTTGCCCGAGTATTGGTTTTCCGGCAGTTGAAGAGGGCTCACCATCGTCGTTGGCTCTGTAACTGATCTCTTTCTGCCCAAGTCTCCATGCATAGCAATGATGTCGGGCACCGTGATGTTCCTTTCTCAACAAATCAAGTATCTCTTTTATCTCCTCTTCAGTCTTAACAGGATAGGCAAAAGAAAAAAATTTACTCCCTCTATCTTTAAAAAATCCCTCGCTTCGTTTTTTTATAGATTTATATGAATCTTGCACTACATTGTCAATTTTTTCTCAATATCTTCAACGTATTGTCTGAAATTTTTATCGGTATCTTTGAGGTTATTTACCGTCTTGCATGCATGAAGCACTGTAGCATGATCTTTATTCCCTATTTGAGAACCAATACTTGCAAGAGAATATTTAGTTAAACTTTTAGAAAAATACATGGCAATCTGTCGTGCCTGCACAATTTCCCGTTTACGGGTTTTGGCCTGTATTGAATCAACATGCATATTAAAATAGTCGCATACTACTTTGGATATATATTCAATTGACAGCTCTCTCCTGGAATTTTTAACAAGTTTATTTATCAGTTTTGCAGTTAGCTCAAGCGTTATCTCCCTCTTATTTAACATCGACTGGGCAAGCAGTGAGACCAACGCCCCTTCCAGTTCCCTGACATTATTTATAACATGCGAAGCAATGTACTCAAGAACATCGTCAGGCAGAGTAATCCCATCTTTATAAATTTTCCTCTTTAATATTTCTATCCGTGTTTCAAAATCCGGAGTCAGCAAATCAGCAGTAAGGCCCCACTTAAATCTCGACAAAAGTCTTTGTTCCATACCTTTCAGCTCAATGGGCGGTTTATCTGATGTAAGAATGAGCTGTTTGCCTGTTTGATGGAGGTGATTAAAAATATGGAAATAGGTCTCCTGTGTTTTTTCTTTTCCGGCAAATTCATGCACATCATCTAAAATGAGCACATCGATCATCTGATAAAAATTCAAAAAGTCATTCCTGTTGTTATTTCTCGTAGCTTCAGTAAATTGCGTTTGAAACTTATTTGCATTTACATATAACACCACTTTATCGGGCATATTCTCTTTCACCTCAATCCCTATCGCCTGGGCTAAATGAGTTTTACCAAGGCCGGAGTTGCCATAAATCATTAAAGGATTAAATGCTGTTCCTCCCGGATTGCAGGCTACCGCATAGCCTGCACTTCTTGCCAAACGATTACAATCACCTTCAACAAAGTTCTCAAATGTATTGTCCGGCTTAAGCTGAGGATCAATTTGCAATTTTTGAATCCCGGGAATTATAAAAGGATTTTTAATGCTCTTTTTATCGTTCGGCTTAAGAGGAATAGTAAGTGGCTGATTTTGAACTTTTGTATTACTGCCTGTAGGATAACTGACCGTATAAGGTGCTTTATTATCTACAAAATTATCCACCACAACATTATACTCAAGCTTAGCTCCATTCCCCAGCACTATCCTCAATGTCTTCCGGAGAATATCGATAAACTGCTCTTCCAGGTATTCATAAAAAAATGCACTCGGAACCTGAATGGTTAAAATTTTATTATCGAGCCTGACAGGTTCTATCGGCTCGAACCATGTTTTGAAACTAGTCACAGGAACGTTATCCTTTATAATATTAAGGCACTTCCCCCATGCAGAAATATGTTCACTGCTCATTTGAAATTAGTTGGTTTAAATGTTCAAATAAAATTCTCCTGTTAATTCCCGCTAACAAATTTTGTAAAAAAAATGATGAAAAAAAAGTTAGTTTTTAACTTATCATTGAATCCTAATCATAATGCTGTAACAATGAAGAAGTTAATTGACGTTTTTTTTTTATTATTCTACTTTTTTTGCAAACCCCTGTAAATCAAATTAATAAAAATAACGATTTGGCTAATAGAACCATAGGTTCATTACGTCCATATACAAAATCTATCAAAAATAAGAATGTTATTTCAGATATTTAATTGCCCTTTCCAATTTAATTAATTTTCCATTTTTAAATGCTAAAATAGCAGAATCAGGGAACTTCTTTTTTACTTTTTCATATAATTCCAATATCTCCCGGTATGAATTTGTACTGCCGGCAAGATAGGTATATGCTCCTGATGCCTCGTACTCCTCAACCCCTTCAATACTCTCAAATATTTCTGAATCAAGCGGTATTCTGTTTTTACTGGAAAACAGATGTATCTTGAAAAAAATATTCTTTTTTGTCAATTCTCCGGAAGTGTTAATATACACATTTTTTCCTAAATCTATCGCCGAAAAATGAATATATCTTTCCGGATGGGTTCTTATATCATCGGTAAGCAAATTTATACTGTTTGTTAAATTTAATAACGATTCATGTAAATTATTGTCATTCAGTAAAAGCCCGGCTGTATTGTCTGTTCGTTCAAGCTTTTCAAGTATTGTGTTTACATGATAGGATGATCTGACAATATTGTCAAGCAACGGCGAAACGGATATCTGTGCCAGGGAGTCGCTGAGCCCCGACAGATTGGTTATTATATTCTCCAGATCTGTAATGCTGTTATGAAAAAAAGATGTAATTGAATTGATATTAGCTATAATACCATGCACATTTTCTTTCTCTCCTGAAACTATCTCTTGTAAATCAGATGTGGTTTTTTCAAGATTGTAAATCGTCTGATTAATATTTTCAAAACTTTCGGCAAGGTTCTTTCTGGCATCCTCATTAAATATTACAGTAAGTACTGTCAATGCGGAATCAAGAGTACCCAGCAACTCTTCAGCTTTTGTTTTTATTGGTAAAACCTGCATACTTACCTGCTCTCTCAAGTCTCTTTCAACGGCCCCGGGTATTGTATCCCCATACTGATAATACTCTTTACTTTCACCTAACACAATCTTAACAGACCTGGTCCCCATAAGGTCGCTGCTGACAATCTGGGCTACTGAATTAACCGGCAGTTTTATATCTGCATCTGTGGTTAAAGCCACTACCAATCTGCCGCTATGGTCAGGCAAAAACTGTATCGCCTTAACCTGCCCTATCTTATATCCACTTAACACAATATCATTTGACTCCTGCAATCCATCAACACGATCATAGACTACATAATAAACATTATTCCGCTTCAGAATATCCACCCCTTGTAAATAGCTGAGCCCCCATATTAAAATAGTAATTGAGATTACAATTAAAATACCCAACCTGGTATATCCGGAGATTTTCATTCGAATATAATTTAATTAAACATTTAAAATTCAATTACTTATATAAAGGGGTGTTACCCCTTAAACCCCACCTGCTTTTTTTCTGCAAGCAAA